>RPRI01000046.1 GCA_003818505.1 Desulfobacteraceae bacterium
CCTTTACGGCCAGGAATGGAAGCTGCTGAAACTTGGCCGGATGCCCGCGCTTTTCGTGATTAACCGGAAGGGCGCTCTTGCATTCGCCCAATACGGCACAAGCATGTCCGACATACCGGGGAACAAAGAGATGCTGAAGGTGCTGGGCGGGTTGGGGTGATTACAGGCCTGACGGATAAAACAGGAGCCGGGAAAATTCATCAATATGCATGTACGGCTTAGGGAATACCCGGTAAAACAGCCAGCATATCCGCAAAAGAATAAAGTTGCTGCTTAAACTTGACATACAGGCCGGTTAATGCGATACATAAATACTTAAAAAACGGATTCTTACTCCTTCAACTCCCGGCCATATATAATTGCGCAACATCTGACGGAGGATCGCCATGCTTGATTATAAGAACATTCTATACGCCATTGATCTGGACGCTGAAAAAATTTTTTCAGTGATAGGTGCCCTAGAATTCGCTCAACGATTTCAAAGTCGTCTCCATGTTTTGTATGTCAACGATCTCATGGCCGGCTACCGCCATGCGACGGACCGGGAGGATACCGTCGCCCTTAGAATAAAGGAAACCGTGCCCGAATCTCTTTTGGAAAACAGCAACATCATCTATGCCAGCGCAAAAGGAAACACGGCGGAAGAAATTCTCAAATACGCCCTTGAGCAGCAGATTGATCTCATCATCGTCGGCCACAAGCACCGCGGTAAAGTCTATGCATCGATGTTCGACAGCACAGACGTCAACATTCTTGATGAGACTCTCTTGCCTGTTTTAGTTATTCCGGAAAAGCAGTAACTGTTCAGAAAACTTTCTGATTTTTCAGACGGCCAAATGCCTTGACACGCAAAGTCGGTTTCTCTATACTTTCAGTTATTAAAGCAAAGTCATATCATTATCTTACCAAAATCTTATTAAAATCAAATAAAAAAGGCCTATGAAATGAAGCTGAAACCAGGATTAAATAAGATTCTAATCGGGTTAGCCATTTTCTTTGTAATATTTACTCTCGCCGGATTTTTTGCACTGCCGCCGCTTCTAAAATCTGTTTTAAGCAAAAAACTATCTGAAAACCTTCATCGCGAGGTATCGATCAGCCAGATCAATTTTAATCCTTTTACCCTGAGCGTAAAAGTGAAAGGCCTTTTAGTAAAAGAGCGGAACAGCACGGAGACGTTTGTATCCTGCGATGAGATATTTCTGGATTTTCAGAGCCTTTCTGCTTTCAAAAGAGCAGCTATTTTCAGGGAGATTTTGCTAAAGCAGCCTTTTATAAAGGTTTCCCTTAATCCTGACATGTTCTATAATTTTTCCGATCTCATTGAAAAGAAGGAAACGAAAATACCGGAAGAAGAGAACCGGAAACCATTAAGATTCTCTTTCAGAAACATTAAGATTGAAAACGGAAGCATAGATTTCCGGGATGGACCTAAACAGACACAACATACGGTCAGAGAATTAAATATCGGCGTCCCGTTTTTTTCCAACATCCCTTACTACGTTGATACTGACGTCCAACCCGTGTTTTCAGCAATAATTAACGGGACTCCCTATAAAATTGAGGGAAAGACAAAACCCTATGCTGATTCATTGGAGACCTATTTTGATATCAATATTAAAAACCTCGACATCCCTTATTACCTTGCTTATATCCCGGTTAAAATGAATTTTCAGATTGTTTCCGCATCGCTTGATACCAATGCGAAGATATCCTTTATTCAATATAAAAACCGTGAGGATTCCCTCAAGGTTACAGGGAATATTTCTCTGAAAAAAATGGCAATCGATGATATCAGGAAGAACCCTCTATTTAGACTTCCCATGTTAGAAATCTCCATAGCCGAGTCAGAGCCGCTCTCTCAACGCATTCATTTATCAAAAGTTTCCATTCAATACCCTGAACTGGGAATAAGGCGCGAAAAAAACGGGGATCTCAATCTCGAATCTCTTTTCCCGGAAAAAAGCAGTAAGGAAGATTCAGATCCCTTGTCAATTGAGATTGATGAGATAGAGATGGCCGGCGGGAAAATCTTTTTTTCCGACTTATCAGGAAGTAAACCATTCAGGACTCTTTTGAATCCTATTGACTTGAAGGTCGGCAATTTCAGCAACGCCAGAGACAAAAAATCAGCCTTTTCTTTACTTATGAAAACGGAAGCCAAAGAGGATATTAAGCTCGATGGTGAGTTTTCAATTGACCCCGTCTGGACGGAAGGGGTTTTGGATCTATCATCTGTCCAGTTGAAGAAGTATGCCCCCTACTATCAGGATAAGATTCTGTTTACGATAGAGGACGGGCGTCTAAATTTTTCAACCCGGTATAAATATGCAAAAGGAGATAAAGATCCGGAGATCAATTTATCGGGGATGTCTGTGATCATAAGATCTCTTCGCCTGAAACAAACGGATGAGAAGAATGACTTTCTCATAATCCCTGACTTTTCAGTTAAAGAGACCGATCTTGATCTTATAAAGAGGGAGGTTAAAATCGGAGGAATTTTCACACAAAAAGGCGATCTTCACATCAGGCATTCAAAGAACGGGGATGTTAATCTCTTCCAGCTTGTGGCAAAGCAGCCTGTTTCCGATGATAAATTTCCTGATGAACAACCCTCCGGGGAGAAAAGCAAACCCGCTGAAAAGCCATGGATGGTGTCACTGAAGAACATATCAGTGGATGATTATACCATCAGCGTTGAAGACCGGATGCCTTCGGAACCTGTAAACCTGGCGGTTCAAAACCTGAATATCCGGGGAGATAATATATCAACGGCCAGAAACAGTAAGGGAAGACTGAAGCTCTCCTTTCTTCTGAATCGAAAAGGATTTTTTTCCGCCGCGGGCAGCATAGGCGTGGATCCGCCGGCCGCGGATCTGTTGACCGAACTCAAGGGTATCGAGATCACGCCCCTCCAGTCCTATTTCACGGATAAGGTTAAGATTACTGTTACAGGAGGCGCCATTTCCACATCAGGGAATTTGTCTTTTTCTTCTGACGGGGAAAAGGGAATAAAGGCAGGGTATAAAGGGGATGCCTCTTTATCCAATTTTTCTTCGATTGATAAACTGAACGCGGAGGATTTCCTGAAATGGGAATCGCTTTCTTTCAGTGATATCAATGCGGGATACAACCCTCTCCTGATTGATATCAAAGGGATTTCGCTGACCAATTTCTATTCACGGGTTATCCTGAATGCTGATAAATCACTTAACCTCCAGGAAATCATGGAGAAGGGTGAATCAAAGAAGGAGATTTCTCCACCTCCTGCGGCAGAGCAAAAGACAGCCCCGCCAGCCATTGAGAAGCGAACCCCATCGCAAAAAGAAAAGGGGCCTGCAAAAGATATTAAAATAGGCAGCATTACATTGCAGGGAGGAATAATTGATTTTTCTGACAGATCGCTTAAGCCGGAATACTCCGCAAAACTGACTGAAATAGGGGGAAGGGTATCAGGACTCTCTTCTGAGGAAACTACAATGGCGGATATTGAAATCCGAGGGAAGCTCGATGATTACGCCCCGCTCGAAATTACGGGCAGGATCAATCCTCTCAAAGAAGAGCTTTATGCGGACGTAAAAGCCAGATTTAAGGATATGGACCTCAGTTCGACAACCCCCTATGCCGGGAAATATGTCGGATATACCGTCGAGAAAGGGAAGCTTTCGTTTGACCTGAAATATCTGATAGCCGACAGAAAAATAGAATCTCAGAACTACATATTTCTCGACCAGTTTGCCCTGGGAGATAAGGTCGAGAGTCCTCAAGCGACAAACCTGCCTGTCAAGCTTGCCATTGCCCTTCTTAAGGACCGGAAAGGAGAAATCAAGCTTGACATTCCTGTTACCGGGAGCCTTGACGATCCTCAGTTCAGCATTTGGAAAATCATCCTGAAAATACTCGTTAATCTGATCTCAAAGGCGGCTACATCGCCTTTTGCGCTTCTCGGAGCCGCGTTCGGCGGAGGAGAGGAACTGGGTTTTGTGGAATTTGATTACGGGCGCACCGTCATTACTGAACAGAACATGAAAAAACTTGAAACGATTGAAAAGGCCCTTTCGGACAAACCTGCGCTCAAAATGGATATTGAAGGCCATGTGGATATGGAGAAAGACAGGGAAGGGTTAAAACAGTATCTGTTTAACAGAAAATTCAAAGCGCAGAAACTTAAAGATATGATCAAAAAGGGAGAGCCTGCCATTCCTGTTGATGATGTTCAAATAGAAAAACAGGAATACGAAAAATACCTTAAGATGGCTTATAGGGAAGAAAAATTTCCGAAGCCTAAAAATTTTATCGGCATGACAAAAGACCTGCCTCCCCAGGAAATGGAAAAATTGATACTTACCCATATCGAGGTCAAGGAGGGAGACTTAAGATCCCTTGCTGTTCAACGAGCCATGCAGATAAAGGAGTTTATTTTAAAATCGGGAAAGGTCCAACCGGAAAGAATATTTATCATTGAACCAAAATCGCTTGCACCGGAAAAGAAAGAGAAACTGAGGGAGAGCCGGGTCGATTTAATGCTTAAATAAAGGGGTATGCATTGTCCGGGTCGGCGCCGGACATTTAAGTATATTACCGAGCACTATAAACAAACTGTTATTATGTAACGCAGCTCACCTGCAAAGATATTTTACCGTCAGATGGCGCAGCGGGTTATGCCATAATTTCTTTTATTGGCATTATTTGCTTGCCATGACGAATAGTCAGGACAGATATCCGCTCCGCTTCAATGCGATAAATTAAACGGTAATTACCGTAAATAATCTCTCTAAATTGATTGTTTCCGATTTCAGGAACTATCCTGCCGATTTCCGGAGAAGTTTTAAGTTGCTCGACTTTTGAAATACCGTTTTAATCCATTTTTCTGCCGCTGATGGTTTGTCCTGCGCAATGTAGCCAGCGATTTCTAAAGCCCTCTCTAAAGCCAGCGGCGACCAGACGGCAATCATTTTTGAACCCGCTTTAAAACTTTATTCATTGCATCTTTATGATCTATCCCCTGTCCATTCTCGATCTGGCTTAAGGATATCTGAACATCCGTTAAAAGCTCAATTTTCTCCTGCATCGATTCAAATTCATGTGCGTCTATCAGAACAGCAACACCTTTTCCATGCTGAGTAATTATCAAAGGTCTTTTTGTATCGCGGACCTGCTTGATAAAATTTGTGATGCCGGTTCTTATCTCAGATAATGGCTTGATATCCTGATTAATTTTTAGTCTTTGCATTTTGCACCTCGTTTCAGTTTTTTTAATTTAGTACAATATAACGTACAAAAAAGATGCATGCAATATATTTTAGCCTCTTCTATTTTCATCATCATAAATACTTATTCTCCGGTTTAGACGTGTATAATGCCTTGTTCGAAGGTCTTTGTTCCGCAAACATCTCCGGATCCATGATTCCTTGGCAGACACGTGTCACCGGCCCGGTCATAGTGGCGGCGAAGTCCTGAGAGAACCGGATTGCAAGGTTTCCACCAGGCATATTAACAGTGATAGCGGAATCGCAAAGGCCGAGCCTGTAGGCAGCGGCTGCGGCTGCGGTGCTGCTGCTGCCCGAAGCCAGAGTATAGCCCGCTCCCCGTTCCCATATTTCAATGCGGATGTTTTGACGGTCAAGAACTTCCAGAAACTGGACGTTCGTACGATAAGGGAAGCGGGAGTCCGTCTCAATCAAAGGCCCATACTGCCGGGCAAGCTCCGGAGAGGGCTTCTTGCAGAGGATAACACAGTGAGGGTTTCCCACGGTAGCTGCACAATACTCGAACAGAGTGCCCGAGATCTCCATATGCTCCCGCAATACTTCCCGCTCTTTTCCGGTAACAGGTATCTTCGTGCTCAGAAAGCTCACCTTTCCCATTTCCACAGTTACAGTCTTTCCGCCGTCCTGGACGCGACAGACGACAGTCCCGCCCGGGGTTTCTACCGTAAACGGGTTTTCATGTACCAAACCCTGATCATAGAGAAAGCGCGAAAAGATGCGAAGACCGTTCCCGCTCTTTTCCGCTTCGCTGCCGTCGGTATTGAGGATTCTAAGACGGAAATCGCAGGCGCCGCCGGGAAGCGGACCAAGAAGAAGCCCATCCGATCCGACTCCGTAGTTGCGGTGACAAATAAGTTGAACCTGTTCTGGCTCAAGCTCTCCGTTGACCTCGGTTGGCCGGATCACCAGGTAGTCATTCCCGAGACCGTGGTATTTTGCGTATTTCATGTCCTTCCTTCGAACGCTGCAAATGCAGCCGACGCGTTTTTAGCGGTCGGCTACATTTGGCTTGATGTTGGGGCTATTTGTAACTCGCGCCTTCGTCGATTTTAATTTTCGCTGCTTTTGGTAAGATTCCGATCCCCGGTGCGCAACTATTTTTCGGCCTCTGTATCGTTCGTATTCTCTGATGAATACTTCAGTGTTCTTGTAGGGGCCTGCGATATACCCAGGGCGCTTCGAGTCACAGAAAAAATATGTCATGCCATTTCGTTCAAAACTCACCAACCAATGCAATCGGAAAGTATTACCATCTATTTGAATCGGATCGAATTCAATCATCAGATATTTGGGATCGCTATTCGGATCGATTATTCTGAGTGTCTCAACTCCGAAGCGGGCAAGATCGACACAAACCCCAGCTTTTCTTTCAAAAAACTCGGATGGAGTGTAAATAAGGATTTCTTCATTCTTTGTTCTTTGGTTCAAGGAAAGCTTAATCGCTCGCGCCTTGTCGTATAAAAAACTGCCAGCGATCCAAATATTTATATCTTCCGCTGTTTTCCAGCGATCTAAAGCTTGGCCGTAGGAATCAGCACCCTGATAAGGTATAGATAAATCACGCTCAAATGCTGGCTCATCAGTCAAAGAAGTCGCAGCATAAGAAACATTGGAACAAACAAGAATAAAAATAAATATATAAAATATTCTTAGCGTATTCATCTTGTTGCGTCCCCTAAGTCCCAACACACGCATTATTAATAAAACATGGAAAAAACGCTGTCAGATTTTACATGTTATTACGATATTGATTGTTCCCATTGAAATAAAATTTATGGATAAGTGCTGCAGGTTCCGAGATATCATCATTTCGAAAAAGCATAATGATGTTTCCTCCGTTTCAGTAACACGGGGGGTTGAAAGAACATGATATTGGAAATAGCTAACTCTCTATATCATAATTGGAACCGGCTTATCGATTTGAAATAAACTCTCTGACCGTCGTGCCAATATCTTTAGCGATTTGTCGTAGTAGAATTGGTGAAATGTCACGCCCCTGATGGAAAGGGACTGATGTACTACTGTGACCATCCGGATGTCTGAACGGATACCCATTGCGGTGATAGATTCATATCTATCAGCAATTACATGCAGATACCCAAACAACCGGCACATCAATCTCTTCGACACGCCATGCAGCATAAGCGAGTGCTTCGTCGATGTCTTCCGGTTCGAGATATTGATATAACTTTAAAATGTCCTCTTTCTTTTGACCAGAGGCGACAAGACCAACGATGGTTTCTACAGTTACAAGCATGCCGCGTATGCAGGGCTTTCCTCCCATTACCTTAGAATCGAAGGTAATTCTCGTCATGATTGCCATTTCAACCTCTACAATTAATAGAAATCATTTAAATATCCGATCTGCGTCAGCAAATATATTGCTTGCAGTTAAGCCTGGTTTTTTTCCTTCCTTATACTCTTTTCAGCGTCGCGCTGTCTCAGCTATCCTATCTTTCTAAACGTCATTATGCACTTTGACCTCTGTCATCAATAGTAGACGCCAAGCCATCTTTCATATCTTCATGACGCAATAAACTTAACAGATATCATAACAATTTACTCACAAAAAGCAAAGAAAATCGCGGAATCAGCCAAGAGAACAACCCGTCATTCCGTTCGATTCTTCCATTCTTTCATTTTATCATGCGGCCATCTCACGCAGAAGGCCGGTTTCCTTTTCATTACCAGTTTCATGCAGGTATCGCCGCAGTCAGGATCACAGTGAACAATTTCATTTTCTTTACCCTGTTTCACTTTTTCAGGCCATTCGGGATCAGCCCACAGAACCCGCGCCAGTCCGATTAAATCAGCTTTTTTCTCTTCAAGTATGCTTTCCGCCAGAGAACCGGTTGATATTCTTCCGGCTGTGATAACCGGAATACCGATTTGCCTTTTGACTGCGGCCGCAAGATCAACCATGTAGCCATATTCTTTGGATTTGTTAACAATCTCCGGAAGCGAGAAGGACTCATAGGTTCCGCCCATTACAGAAATATATGCAATGCCCGCTGATTCGAGAGAACGGGCAAACCGGACTGACTCATCAGGTTGAAGACCGTCAGGCAGCCATTCATCCGCAAGGAAACGATAGCCAACCGGGAAACTGCCAACAATATTCTTGACTGCCGCAACAACCTCAAGCGCAAATCTCTGCCGGTTCTCAAATGAGCCGCCGTATTCATCCTCTCTCTTGTTGGTTCTGGGAGAGAGGAACTGGGCCAGCAAATATCCCGTACCTCCGTGCAGTTCAACCATGTCAAAGCCGGTGTTTTTAACCCGTAATGCCGCATCGGCATACCGGTTCACAATTGCCCGGATTTCTGCTGTGCCAAGCGCCTTTGGCATTCTGCCGAATGTTTCAACAGCAGACGGGGCGACAGGTTCATTCACACCTGCAAAACGCCCGGCGTGGTTGATCTGGAGGCAGGCTGCAGCCCCTTCCTGCCGGATCGTTGAGGATAATTTTTTTAATCCTGCCGCGTTATTGTCGGAATCCGCCCGAAGCGTTTTATCGGAACCGCTGCCTGTTGGATGGTCTATCGTGGCATTCTCAACCACTACCATGGCAACCCCGCTTTTAGACATCAACCGGTAATGATCCAGCAATAAACTGCTCACCGTACCGCCTTCTCCGGCATATCCGAGATATAACGGAGCCATCGTTAACCTGTTTTTCAGAGTAATTCCCGAAATTCTGAGTTCAGAGAACAGATGTGTGTACATGATTATTCTCCCTTGATAAGTTGAAATTATTTAAATTCCTGAGCGCAGGTAGTGCCGGACATTATATGTTTTTGTTATTTGCTTTTCTTGATTTCCATGGCTTAAAGACGGAAATAAATATTGTAGTGATCAGTATCAGGACTTGAATATAATCCATGTGTATTTAAAGAATCCCCAATTACTGAAGGATGAGTACATTAAACCGGTAATCAGACAGACAAAAGCCCTCGGAATGATAACTGTCGACATATCAAAATGATGGATACCCCGGTTTATTCCGTATAAAACGCCACCCTCGGTTACCTTGGCAACAGCACCACAAACCCAAGAAGCAACTGCAATCAGGTGAAAATCTTTGAGCAGTTTTAGTCCTTTTGCTTTTAATGATTGAAACTCCGGCATTTGCGGACTGAGATATCTGCAATAATCAGATAATATCAATGCTGCTTCAAAGGCACACTTAAAGCAGCACACCTGATCTGACTTTATTGCAGAGATACAATACAAAAAAATACAAAAGACCGTGAATGATGAAAGAAGTGATGTGATCCGGTACATGGAGATGTTTTATAACAGTAATCGCCTACATTCATGTTTGAGATTCGAGACCTTTGCATAACGTCCCCTTTTGCCCGATTACTGCGTCAGACTCAAATTTAGGCACGAAGTGAAGCTTTCGCGCTATCCTCGAAATACTAAATGTATTCATGTGGTTAAATTTATCGCCTTCCTTGTGCTTGGCCAAAATTGGACGTTCTTCAAAGGTCTCGATTCAAGAATCTGAATGATTTTGAAAAGAATTTTACATTGGCAAAAACAGCTTAATCAGGTGTCCATTATTACTTGACCGGATCAGGGTGTGTAAACACTATTTGATATTCTATTGTTTTTGTTTATAGAGCATTTTTCCAAATAATTCGTAAAACCAAGCTATTAAGACTCCTGCAATAAACCCATAAAAAAATGCCCAGAAAAAACCTATGATAGCCCCACCCCAGCTATATGAATAACCGATGTAAAAATGGGAAAGCTTGGAAATAGTTTTTCCTTCGGAATTAAATAATAACAGCCACCAAGTTCCAAGTAATATTGCAAGTCCCCATACAAGACCTAATGATAACCCTAGTGCCCTTTTTCGAAGTACCATTGTGTCCTCCAATATGGTTATCTATGATATTTAATTAAAACTCGCTATCTTGATTTTGCGAATAATTTGTTTGGTTGTCAAGAAAAACATTTCTATTGTCAGAAGCACTTAAACTGTCCGGGTTAGTAGAACACGATCTGTCCGGTTAATATAGGTCACCTATGGAGGTGACTAATGAGACGGACAGAGATGCTACAGGGGATCCGGAAGATGCGATTTGAAGAGGTGTATTTTGGATGGACGGAGAGTCGGTTGAGTCAGGAGGAAGCGGCACGGATTTTAGGTGTGTGCGATCGGACATTTCGTCGTTACATTGATCGGTACGAGCATGATGGTATAGAGGGTTTGTCGGACAGACGTTTAACCCAAGCCTCATTCCGTCGAGCACCGGTGGATGGAGGTGTTCGCTGTTTCAAATTTGTACAGGAGGCGACATCCTGGTTGGAACGTAAAGCATTTTTATGAGTGGTATCGGCGTGATGGGGGACAGCGGAGCTACACCTGGGTGAAGAATACGCTTCAGACGGCCAGGTTGGTTTCGAGAACCCGGAAGCGGGGTGCCCATCGCAAGCGTCGGGAACGAGCTCCCATTCCCGGCATGATGCTGCATCAGGATGGGAGCAATCATGAGTGGGTTCCTGGCAAGAAGTGGGATTTGATCGTGACGATGGATGATGCGACCAGCGAGCATTATTCCATGTTTTTTGTTGCCGAGGAGGAAACGGTCAGCAGCATTCAGGGGATCAGGGAGGTCATTGTTAATCAAGGCCTATTCAGCTCTCTTTATACCGACCGTGGGAGTCATTACTGGTTCACTCCGGAGACAGGAGGTAAAGTAAGCAAGACGCAGCCCACCCAGTTTGGAAGGGCCATGAAGCACTTGGGGATTGATATGATCCCGGCCTATTCTCCGGAAGCAAGGGGTCGGAGCGAACGGAACTTCAGTACACACCAGGGAAGACTCCCAAAGGAACTGGCCTTGCATGGCATCCTCACTATGGAAGCTGCCAACCGTTATCTTGCAGAAGTGTATATGCCGGCATTTAATGCCGAGTTCATGCAGCCGTCGGCTGAGGAGGGAACCACGTTTCTAAAGTGGATTGGCGCAAATCTCGACGATGTCCTTTGCGAACAGCATGAACGAACAGTGACGGCTGACAACTGTGTCAGCTTTGAGGGGAAAACGCTGCAAATCCCTGCTGACAGGTATCGATGCCATTACGTGAAGGTCAAGGTGAGGGTCCATCGCTATACCAATGGAGATCTTGCCATCTTCCATGGTCCGCGCAAACTGGCTGATTATGACAAACAGGTAAAACTAAAGGAAATAACAAAGAAAAAGACAGCGTAAGTCCGCCGCTCGATCTCTGTTTCTCGGGAGATATTCAGAACTCTCCCGAAATAGAAAAAGCGGACAATTCATTTGCTACAAAACCGGACAATTCTATTTGTTGCTAACATTAGATCTTGTTGATTTCCGATTGAACGGTTGTATGTAAGCCAAAAAGTAGCCATGCAACATTACAGGAAGCACACTGTAACAGCGGTTTTGGTAATATTGTAGTTCCAGCAGCAAGCTACGGGGGATCTTCGACCGTAAGTAACAGCATCTATTTTCAATTCGCTTCACTATCTCCGCTCCAAGCAGTGATGAATGCGCTCGCTGATTTTTGTTCACGAAAGGAATCTTGATGGTCTTTGATTTTTTCAGGAGCTTATGAACAGATGCCAGAAGCTTTGAGAACAGGCTACTTTTCTATTCCTACTCTTGCCTGTACACCTTTCTGAAAATAGTGTTTTGTCTCTTTCATTTCAGTGACGAGATCGGCTTTTTCGATCACCTGCGGGGCTGCGTCCCTGCCGGTTATCACAAGCTCGGTATTTTCCGGTTTTGAAGAAATAAGGGGCAATATTGGGGAAATCAATATATAAATTGACAATAATTTAGAATAAAATTGAGCTCTTGTGTGTAACCATCCACGCAAGTTTGTCATGCTATAGCTCGAAGCATGGCCTACGCATGTTTTTGTGAAAGCTCGGAACGAACCCAATTTTTTTCCTGAAAACTTTCTATCGAAATACTCTTTTTTATATAAAACGTCATCCATGACGCATAAGAATTAAGGTTGGACTGTCGAAATATGAGTTCAAATAATCATACCATATATGATTTGCCAATGAATTTAAACGGGTTAGGAAAATGGGAAAGGATAGGATTTAAAGGTCGTGGGTTCAGGCTTTTTAGTGGATTTCTTACGAGGGGGAACATGGGGACCGATTAATCGTAGAGATTGCTGTCATAAATCAGGTTTAAAAGTTTAAAACGTCCTCAATATGCCCTTTGGAATATGAGCGGTTCGCCCGTCACCCTGATCCGAACTCGTGTCTGTATATTTCCTCCTGTTCGTCAAGAATATCGCGAAGGATATTGATCTCCGTAAGCGGATTCATTATTACACAGCGCATTACCACTATGTTTTCACAACGACCCTTATAGCTTTTAAGCGTTGTTCTGGAGACAAAACTTTTCCCTGCTTCTCTCTGAAGTCTTTGCACGGACATGTTTATGTCGTTAAGTTTTTCGTTTAACTGACGCCTGCGGTCTTCACGGCATTTCCCCAGTTCTTTTTTGAACGCTTCGGGGCAGATCCTGTAAGTGAGAATATTCAGTTCCGGTGGAGTGACGAGTTCAAAATCGGGTCTGCTTTCTATTTCTTCCGCAAAGCTTTTTGCGGTTTCTATCCCATGTTCTATAAGAAGAGCATAGCCTCTGCTTCCCATTATTTTGAGCGCGCTGTCAAGAATGAGAGAGTTTGCTTCTCTTGAGCCCGAGAGGGATTTAATTCCGAGATCTACCGATCCCAGTCTGTTTACGTAATTTGCATGATAGATTATCGAATCCATCATGCACGGATCTTTGAAATAGACCATGCCGGAAGTCATGGGCATATAAAATTGCTTGTGCCCGTCTATCGTAACTGAATCGGCAAGCCCTATGCCGTCGAGGAGGTGGTTGTATTTCTCAGACAGCAGAACAGGTCCTCCCCATGCCGCATCGACATGAAAATGAATTCTGTTTTCAGCACAGATTTCTCCGATTTGCCGCAGAGGATCAACTGTGCCTGTTTCGGTTGTGCCCGCAATTCCAACGATTGCGATTATTTTTGTCCTTACCGGACTCTTTTTTATTTCGCTGATCTTCTCTTTAAGGCTCTTTAAGTCGATCCTGCTTGTCAGATCAGGTTCAATTGAAATTATATTACTGTTGCCTATTCCCAGGATTCCTCCGGCTTTTTTAAGTGAAAAATGACCAAGTTTTGAAACAAGGACTACGCTTCTTTCGATATCGTGTGCCACATACGCGGCATGTATTCCTTCTTTATCGACCCCTTCAAAACCCTCTTTCGGGCCTAACTGGGTGTTTCTCGCAACCCAAAGGGCGGTCAGATTCGCAAGTGTTCCGTTTTCAGTAAAACATCCGAGGGAGGTCTGGGTGTTCTGGACATGTTCATCATAAAAGCTGTTATTTTTTCTGTATATGACTCTGTGGATCTTTGCCAGAACCTGCTTTTCGATGACAGAAACGACCTTTGAAGTTTCGAGTTTGACTACGTTCTGATTGAGGGCTGCTACGATCGTTTTGAGGTGAACCATGAAGAAAGGTATCGCAGATGTCATGTGGCCGATAAAATAGGGAGAGGCTACATTTACCGCGTGGGGCGCTATCTCTTCGATCAGATCCGTAATGACGCCGGCAAGCTTATTTTCAGGGTTTTCTCTTATATGGGTATCAGTATATCTTTCCGATAGGTCCTTTAAACTTACCTCTTCGGTAATGCCGACATGGGTATTTAAAAAATCATGCAGTCCGAAAAGGATCTGTTCCATGTATTTTACGAGAGTGTCTCTTGCGGCAGTGTTCTCAGGCCTTATGAATGTTCTCATGAGAGACTGCCGGTCGGCTACAAGTTCTTTGCTGGGTCTGTTCTGATTCTTCATTTAAAAGTCTTACCGTTATTAATATTATTTGACAGGAGTTACAGGATTTACCGGATTAACTGCGTCGGACCGCGCCTGAAGAGCGGCCTGACACACGCATCCGCTCTGCGGAGACTGTCAATCATTTTTCGCCGCAGGCAAAATCCTGTCCATCCTGTTGATCCTGTCTGAAAGCTTTTTTTCTTTAACATAGGCTGGATTTCATTCCAAGTTTTATATTTACTTAAAATGAAATACTGTTTGCACAATAATATCCATAGGTGATATGTGCAGCGAAAGATTCAATGGTCAGGGGTTCCGGTGAAAGGAATCCATTATGGAAAAAAAGAAAATAAGGAGAATATATTAATGCGTTCATCAAATTGTGCAGTATTCCGGTTGTTTGTTTTGGGATTATGTATATTCCTGTTGGCTTTGCCTGTTTCAGCGGGACAAGCCACTAAAACTGCAAAGGAAGATAAGGCGGTTAAAACAGATAAAGCAGTGAAAACGGAAAAAGCGGTAAAAACTGAAAAAGATGAGAAAAAGGAAGCTCCAAAAGGTAATGTTGCCGTAGTAAACGGTGTATCTATTACACAGGAGGATTTTGACAGGGAGCTTTTCGGCATTCAGGAGCAGTCTGCAAACCGGGGAGAGAAACTGGATGATGCCCGCCTGGTTGAAGTAAAAAAACAGATTCTTGAAAAACTGATTGACAGCGAATTGCTGTATCAGGAAAGCCAGAAAATGGGGATTAAAGTTGATGATTCAACAGTAGACGAACAGTATGCCAAGTTCAAAGAGCAGTTTCCGAGCGCTGAAGAGTTCAATAAAGAGCTGATAAAAGTCAAATTAACCGAGGCCAACCTTAAAAGTCAGATCAAACAGGTAATGATAATACAGCAGTATATAGACAAGGAGTTTGTCCAGAAGATTACCGTTTCTGAAGACGAATTGAAAACCTTTTTTGAAGTTTATCTGAAAGACAGAATTGAAAAAAACCTAAAGCAGGAGAAGATTCAGAAGGAGGTTACCGACTTTATTCAGAAACTGAAAGAAAGCGCCAAGGTTGAAAGGAATTTACCTTAGCATGTTTTAACTTGACCAATCGACCGGCATAAACTATATGTTATGTAGATAATAAATGCGGTTCAGCAAAATAATATAAAACGAGAGTGTTGAACCGAAACAGCAAGCGCATTCCTTGCAGCTTGCTGCGGGCAGCTTCAATAATCTGTAATTGCCGATTTGAGGTATAGCCCGGGATAGGATGTTACTAAGAAAGTTTCAAAACTTCTGTTTGTGTTTCGGAGGAATTGTATGCGCCTTAAGAGCAAACTGGAAAAAGGAGAATTTGCGGTTCTGGTCGAACTGGAGCCTCCAAAAGGTGTAGATGTTTCTTTGATGTTGGCGAACGCAAAAAAAGTTAAAGGGAAGGTCGATGCTTTTGTTGTGCCTGAAATGAGCAATGCCGTGATGCGCATGAGCTCTCTTGGCGGCGCATTAATATTGAACGGCAATGGTTTGGAAACGGTTTTTCAGGTAAACTGCAGGGACCGTAACAGGATTGCATTGCAGGCGGACCTTCTTTCTGCCGGAGCAGTAGGCATTAATAATGTCATGGCTGTAAAAGGTGAAGATCCGCGTTTTGGCGATCATCATGAAACAAAGTCGGTTAATGATCTCGATTTGCTTGAGCTTATTCGCACAGTCAATATTTTAAATAACGGGAAAGACATGGCAGGAATTGAACTTGCGGGTGCTCCACGGTTTATTGTAGGTTCCACCGTTAATGCAGGAGCCGGCGGACAGGCACTGATGCTTGAACTGGATGAAATGAAAAAAAAGCTTGATGCAGGAACAGGTTTTTTTATAACCCAGCCTGTATTTGATGTATCCGGTATACGCCCTTTTCTGGAAAGGGTTGACCGTTCAAAAATCAGAATAATTCCAACCGTTCTTTTGCTCAAATCGGTTGGAATGGTAAAATATATAGAACGCCATATGGACAATATCAAGATTCCGGGTGCAACAATAGACCGGATTCAGAATGCCCCGGACAGGGTGCGCGAGTGCATAAAAATTGCTTCAGAAAACGTTTCAATGCTTAAAAAAGAAGGATTCAGCGGAGCTTTCATTTCGACTCTCGGATGGGAGAATAAACTCCCTGAAATCTTGGAATAAAAACTTATCAGACAGGATTTACAGGATTAACATGATAATAAGGCCGCTTCGCGGATAGAGACAAGCGCAGCCGGTCACTTTGTGAGTTGTGTCTGCATCGAATTGACCTTTTCGCCGCAGGCTAAATCCTGTACATCCTGTTAATCCTGTCTAAAATGTTTTATAATTATTAGAGCCGTACTGTTGTAAATTACAGCAGTACGGCTTTTTTTATGTTGCAAAACACATCAGTTTTATAACTATCTTAAAAATGGCCAATATATCTCATATCAGGCCTGATAAATACCTTTAGAAAATTCCGATGTTGTAAAATCCATCAAAGAAGAGAACCCGGCTTCTATATTCTGTAATACCGATAGACATTAAATTATTATAATATAAACAATTGGATAAGATAATTTCATACCGGAGCAGGTATATTGGCATGTCATTTGCTTTTCTATCCTGTACAGGAAATAAACAAAAGAGGATAGGTTAAGATTCATATAAAGCATAAGATAATGAGAATTGAAAGGAGTAACAAAATGGCAAATCATAATCAGGAAGAGCGGAGAAGCAGGTTTGGGTATGGATCAACCTACAGGAAAGGAGATGCAAAAGAAGAGGGCCGAAGTGAGATTAAAACTGTTCTGGGCGGGCAGGTATGGATGGTGAAACCCGATAAGAGTGCCTGTGCTTCCAATCCCTGTATATGGATGCAGGCCGGCCTTGTCGGTTTTAAGGATTGTAATAACTTTTATGATTGCACCACCTGCAGGTTTGATCTGGGCATGAGCAAAAAGGTTGAAAAAGGAAATCAGATAAGCTGGCAGGATGCCATGAGAAAGAGACAGGATATGAACAGAATCTGTCGGCACAGTCTTACGGGACGTATTGAAAAAAGATCATGCGCATATGATTATCAATGCTCGAAGTGTGATTTCGACCAGTTTTTTGAAGATGTCTGGACGACAAAAAACAAGACTGTTCCGGATGAGGTTCAGCATGTCAAAGGTTTTGATGTCCCTGTCGGGTACTATTTTCATGACGGCCATACCTGGGCGAGAATAGAAAGCGGTGGCTATATCAGAATCGGGCTTGATGATTTTTCCCTCAAACTTTTAGGGAAAGCCGATGCCCTTGATCTTCCGCTCATGGGTAAGGAGCTTGACCAGGGGATTTCCGGCTGGGGGTTAAAGCGCAGAGAGAACATGGCTGATGTACTTTCTCCGGTTAATGGGGTTATTGTAGAGGTCAATTCGCAGGTAAGGGGAAAGCCGGAGCTTGCCAACCTGGAACCTTACGGGGACGGATGGCTGTTTATGGTGCGTTCACCCGATATAAAGGAAACGGTAAAGAAACTGATGGATGATAGTGCAAGTCCTGGCTGGATGAGCGATGAAGTTGTCAAACTGGAGAAGATGGTCGAAGAGGTTGCAGGCCCCCTTGCGGCGGATGGCGGATATTTCAATGAGGATATTTACGGAAACCTCCCCGGTCTTGACTGGAAAAATCTTGTAAGGACATTTCTTAAAACATAGGGAAAAGAAGGATACAAGAATTCAAGGATTCGAGAGGTCGAGGGTCCAAGTGAAAGAATCAAAGGCACCAGAAGCATAAAAGGCACAAAGCGGATAAGAAGTTGCAAGATACACAAGGAAGCGTCGTAACTCGATGTTCGAAATTCGATGTACGATCAACGAAGTACGATATTCGGATTGAGGTGAAAAATGGAATTAGTCGGATTAAATACTGATATAAAAACAGGCCGCAGCCCCTGTCTCTGGATGCAGGCAGGGGTTGTCCGTTCAAAATATTGCAGTAGTTTCTACGACTGCACATCATGCCGCTTTGACAGGGCCATGATGCGTGCGGTCGACGAAAACAAAACTGCTTCCGGAAACGGCATCTTATGCGGAAAAAGGCGCAAATATATTGCCCACTGGATTGATAAGCTTAAAGAGATACCTTCATCAAAAAGGCCATGCATCCATCATATGAAAGGCCGCATTGCTTTTAAAAATTGCAGCAATGATTACAGGTGTGCCAACTGCGAGTTTGACCAGTATTTTTATGATCAGTATTCCGTTCATGCCCTGGTAAACCCAGTGGATCTTCTTACTGTCGACGGATTCAAGATTCCGCAGGGCTATTATATTCATAGGGGACATGCCTGGATAAAGATTGAAGAAGGATCGTCGGTAAGACTCGGGCTCGATGATTTTGCTTTGCGGCTGCTCGGCCCCCTTGACAGTGTTGAAGCACCGCTTACCGGAAAACGGATGAATCAAAGCGATTCCCGGATATTTATCAGGCGCGGCGGGAAAAGGGCGAATATTCTTTCGCCTGTGAGCGGAGTTGTAACGGATGTGAATACTCGTCTCAGAGAAGAAGGAAGTCTTGCAAACAAAAATCCATATACCGACGGCTGGTTTGTAAGGCTCCATTCCGAAAACCTGAGAAATGAGCTTAAAGATCTTTATATAGGTTCCGAAACAAGAGATTTCATTGAAAAAGAGGTCAGGCTTCTTTATAAAGTTATTGAGGAATCGGGAGGACTAATAAACACCGATGGCGGCTATCTTGGCGACGATATTTACGGAAAAATGCCACTGATAGGCTGGGAAATGTTAACAGGGCTTTTCCTCAGAACCGTGTTTTTTTAACCGTTTAATCTCATCTTCCAGAAGAATTTTACAATATCTGCAAAGCTGATCCGACTTTCTGTCAACATCAAGTTCGGTGCGGCAGTAATGCATTATGCATGATTGCTCCCTGCAGTGACGCAGGTTGAAAGTATGCCCGAGTTCGTGTATTGCTTCCTTTACTATTCTTTGAATATGAGAGCCGTTAATGCGAGCCGGCAGGAATGAGCTTTTCAGCCTGCATGTTGAAACAATGCAGGTTCTTCCTCCAAGCTGTGCTTCTCCGTATACATGAGTCAAAACAGGAATAAAAAGATCCACCTCTATGATCGCAAGAACTTTGATTGCAAATGGAGGGGCGAAGCTCTCAAGCTTTTCCAGAATCGGTGTCGAATGGTACTGGTTCCGCAGAGAATCAAAAGCAAATCCTGCGTTTTCGAGCAGAGGCAGAATAGTTGCCGGGAAGCCGTAAATGCTTCTTATTCCGTTTTTGACGGATTCGGTTATTTCAGCATCAAAATCGCCGATAGGAGAGATGACTATGGTATTTTCGGGTTTTATATCCAAGCTTATAGTGTAATCAGAGTTTTTCTGTTTTGACGGCTTTGTAATAATTCATTCTGCTTAAGTTGCGCTTCATCTTTCGTCATTGCAGCATTCCAAAAAGTACTCTTCATGCCTCAGGATTCGCGTGTCTTGCATATTTGGACTTCCAATAACTTACTCGGAAACGGGTTGCCGGAAAGCTGCATAAACTTAGCTTTTTACGAGTTTTTCTATTCCGTAACGCTTGATTTTGCCGTATAACGTGGACCGGTCGATTCCGAGCTCTTTGGCGGCTTTTGATATGTTCCATCCGTTTCCATTAAGCACCCTGTTAATGTGCGCCTTTTCTACCCCCTCAAGAGTTTTGTCCGGTGAAATGCAGATTTCACCAGGTGGGAAAATGGGCAGATCCCCCGGTGAAATCTTTCTTTTTTTGGTTATAACCACTGATCTTTCTATGGCGTTTTCAAGTTCTCTGACATTACCGGGCCATTCATAAAGCATCATTTCATCCATTGCCTCACGGCTTATCCCGTCTATCTGTCTGTTTGTTTCCTGTGAAAAACGATGGAGAAAATGTTCGGCAAGGAGAGGAATATCCTCCTTTCTTTCGCTTACGGAGGGCATTTTAAATGAAATGACATTCAGCCGGTAATAAAGGTCTTCCCTGAACAGCCCCGCTTTTATAGCTTCCTGAAGATTTCTGTTTGTGGCGGCTATTACCCTGAAGTCGGCTTCCATGGGCTGGGTTCCTCCAACCCTGTAAAATATCCGGTCTTCAAGAACCCGTAAGAGATCGATCTGCATCCTCATGCTGATTTCGCCGATTTCATCCAGAAAGAGTGTTCCTCCATGAGCCATTTCAAGCCGCCCCTTTTTGGTCGATTTGGCATCGGTGAATGCCCCTTTCTGATATCCGAAAAGTTCGCTTTCCATAAGGTGCTCAGGTATTGCGCCGCAGTTAACAATAACAAACGGGCCGTGGCATCTGGGACTGTGTGAATGGATTGCTTTAGCGGCAAGACCTTTTCCGGTGCCGGTTTCACCTGTGATAAGGATGGTTGAATTTGTTGGAGAAACATTCCGGATCAGTTCAAATATTTCCTGCATAACCCGCGATTGTCCGATCAGGCTTTCAAATCTTGTTCTTTCCTTGTATTGTTCTTTCAGGTAAAGATTTTCCCTTGCCTGAGCCTGATTTTGCAGGATTTTATCAATAAGAACACCAAGTTCATGGGGATCAAACGGCTTTAAAAGGTAATCATAAGCCCCGTTTTTGATGGCTTCGATTGCGGTTTGTATGGAGCCGTAAGCCGTTATCATAACTATTGCAACATCGGGATCATTTTCCCTGACAACTTTTAAGACTTCAAGGCCGCTTATACCTTCCATCTTGATATCGACCAGAAGTATATCGAATCGTGTCTCTTTGATAATATCGAGGGCGTTTTCACCGCTTGATGCAGTCCGGACTTCGTGCCCATCCCGCTGCAGCCAGCCGGATAGCGATTCTCTCATGATCAGTTCATCGTCGACAACAAGGATTCTTGCTCTGTTCATAAATAAACCTCTGTAGATTAGGAAGGTTTAAGACTAATTACGATTCATCAGTGTCTTAATGGAAGGTCAATTTTGAAACTGGTTCCTTTCCCGATTTTTGAGTCAACATGTATGGCCCCGCCGTGATCCTGCACAATTCCGTATGCAAGAGAAAGACCGAGCCCAACCCCTTTTCCCTGTTTTTTAGTTGTGAAAAAAGGCTCGAAAATCCTGGTGAGGTTTTCCTGCGGTATTCCTATGCCGGTATCTTTAAATGTTGCTGCAATTCTCTTTTTCCTGGAAAAATATTTTGTTTCGATCGTCAGAATACCCCTCCCTTTTGATTCAACCGACTCAACTGCATTTGATACCAGATTCATGATAACCTGCTGAAGCTGATCTTCCGAACCGACTATTTCGGGCATATTTTTATCGGGTCGGTACTGGACTTTGACATTGTTGATCTTTAGAAGGTTTGAATTTAAAAAAAGATTATTCTCAATAAGATTGTTCAGGTTTAACGGCCTAAGCTCCATCTTGTTTTGTCTGGAAAATGCAAGGAGATAGGATACAATGCGGCTGGTTCGCCTGGTTTCATTCTCCATAAGATCAAGATAGCGTGAAAATTCTTTCAGATCTTTCATGCCTACAGGATTCTCTCTTATTATGCGCTTGATGAGAAGAATTAGGTTCAAAATACCTGCGATCGGATTGTTTATTTCATGCACCACAGATGCTGAAAGCTTGCCGAGGGAAGCCATTTTGTCTTTGTGTATAAGTTTTTCATGGGTCTCCTTGAGCTGGCTTGTACGTTCCTCAACCATCTGCTCAAGGCGTCTTGTTATCTCCTCCTCTTCTTCCATTCGTGCTGTTATGTCTCGGCTGATATGGATAAATTTCGCTATTTTCCCGTCCTTTTCCCAGACAGGATATATATGAACTTCTATATGGTGTACTTTCCCCCTACGACCGATCTGGGTCCTTACCTGGCGGGTCGGCCCCTTATTTCTCACGACTTCGTTGAGAGGGCATGCCTGGTCAATGTTTGTGCAGTTGATTGAATCTCTTTGAAGAACTTCGTAACATTTTCGGCCTATGACCTTATCCCTTGAAAGCTCAAGATTGCTCAGAAAAGATTCGTTGGCGTCTTCTATTGTCATATCAGGTGTAATAACGGATATAAAATCCTGTATTCCGTTTAATATGGTCTCCATTGCCTTATTCTGTTCTCGCAGCTTGCGCTCTTCCTGGCCTATTGCCTTCCAGAAAATCTCAAAAACATGATATGAAAGTATGCGAATTCGAGTCGGTCTTGTCGCCAGAATATCTTCTAAAATAAACTGTTCGGGCCTTAAAATTATTATAAGGTGAATGCTGTATCTGGGGTCATAAAGATCATGGTAATCTTCGACTGTAATAAGCCCTCTTTTTTTCGCAAGGGACATTCCGGGGGTGTCATCATCAGGATCCGCGACTGCTATAATAGGGGTAAAGACATCCTCTTGTTTTAAATCGAAGGTGGTTTTTTCAAGAAGTTCTTTGCACAGATTACCGCCACCTACTAGCGCTATATTGATAATGGAAAAAATTTTATCTGTCATTGGAACGAGTTCCCGGCTGACAAACAGTTTAAAAGATTCGAATATCTAAACAGTGAATAGTCGATAGTGAATAGGAAAAAAGAGTCCAACTTCTTTCTTAACCCCGGTAAACGGGACGTTTTTCAGTTCTCCGTTGAGGGGTATGAGTAAGTTTGCGAAATTATTTCCTGCCGGATAACGCAAAAATAATTTCTAACTTACTAATCAAATATCACGATTAAATACCTGATTCAAGTCTAAATAATTTCCAATTTATCAGCGGTTATTTTTCTTGACTGGAGGCAGGCTATCTATTATATCTTGATAATGAAATAAATGTTATTCATTAAATGTATTTTATACGAAATATAAATATAAAATTGAAACTGCTGGCAACTCACAAAGAAATAAGGAGCATCGCATGACTGGGAAAGTTGTTGGATCTGTTATGGTAGTCGGCGGAGGAATTGCCGGAATGCAGTCTGCCCTTGATCTTGCCAATTCAGGATATTATGTATATTTGCTTGATAAAACAGCTGCAATCGGAGGTCTTATGTCGCAGCTTGACAAGACCTTCCCTACGAATGACTGTGCTATGTGAGTTATCTCTCCAAAACTGGTCGAGGTCGGCCGGCATCTGAATATTGAACTGTTGATGAATTCCGAACTTCTTGAACTGGAAGGAGGGCCCGGTAATTTTACTGCAACAGTCAGGCAGAATCCAAGGTATGTAGACCTGTCAAAGTGCACCAGCTGCGGGGAATGCGCTAAAGTTTGCCCTGTTACGCTTTCGAATGAATACGACGAAAATCTCTCTGTAACAAAAGCCGTATACAAGAAATATGCGCAGGCTATTCCCGGAGCTTATGCAATCCGGAAAACCGATAAAGCCCCGTGCAGTCTGGCATGTCCGGCAGGTCTTAATGTTCAGGGTTATGTACAGATGGCAGGCCAGGGGAAGTATAAAGAAGCCCTGCAGATAATAATGGAGGAACTCCCTCTGCCGGGTGTTCTGGGAAGAATATGTCCTCACGGATGTGAAGACGCGTGTCGCAGATGTGAGGTTGACCAGCCGGTGGCGATACGCAACCTAAAACGCCTTGCGGCAGATAAGTTTGATCCCAGAAATATTGAAATTAAAACCCTACCAAAGCGACAGGAAAAAGTTGCAATCATAGGATCGGGACCTGCCGGCCTTTCAGCAGCATATCATCTTGCGAGAAAAGGCGTTCTTTCTACCATATTCGAAGCTCTTCCAAAAGCGGGAGGAATGCTCAGGGTCGGCATTCCGGAACACAGGCTCCCAAGAGATGTTCTTGACAGGGAAATAGAAGTAATAACAAATCTTGGCGTAGAGATTAAAACAAATACTCCTCTTGGTCCGGATTTAAAAATAGATGATCTTTTCAGGCAGGGTTACAAATCGGTATACATAGCAATAGGTGCGCATAAAGGTTTTGAGATAGGTGTGCCAGGAGAAAAGGCCGCGGGTGTCCGCCAAGGTGTTGATTTCCTGAGAGAAGTTAACCTCACAGGGAAAGCCGATGTAGGGAAAAAAGTGGCCATTATAGGGGGCGGTAATGTGGCCATAGATGTTGCCCGCTGTGCGGTCAGACTTGGAGCTGCTAAGGTAAGTATAATATACAGGAGAACCCGTGGTGAAATGCCTGCATGGGAAGAGGAAATTCATGCCGCTGAAATTGAAGGCACTGAAATAACGTATCTCTCGGCTCCACAGGAAATTCTGACGGCAGACGGGAAGGTCGTCGGTTTGAGATGCATAAGAATGGAACTCGGTGAGCCGGATTCATCCGGGAGAAGAAGACCCGTCCCTGTTCCAGGCAGCGAATATGATATCGAAACGGACCAGATCATACCAGCCATCGGCCAGAGGCCGGATTTGACTGTAATGGAGAATGTTACAGGAATCGGATTTACACGCTGGGGTACCGTTGAAACCGATTCCGTGACATATTCAACAGGCCGGGAAGGTGTTTTTGCAGGTGGTGATGTACAGACCGGACCCTGGGTTGCGATCGGCGCAATAGCAGCAGGAAGAGAGGCTGCTGAATCCATCCTGAGATATCTTGACGGCAAAGACATGGCAGAAGGCCGTGAGCCGGTGACAAATGAAAACCCTCTTTACAGACCGATACCGGATGATGAGGTAAAAAGAGCAAGAGCGGTAATGACTGAGCTCCCTGCTAAGGAACGGGAGGGTAATTTCAAGGAGGTTGAACTTGGATTTACCGATGAGGAAGGAAAGGCCGAGGCCGGAAGATGCCTCAATTGCGGTTATTGCTGCGAGTGTTTCCAGTGCGTAGATGCCTGTCTTGCCGGGGCTGTTGACCATAGCCAGAAAGTTGTTGAAAAGCAGGTTGAGGTCGGTTCCGTAATTCTATGCCCGGGAACCGAAATATTCGACCCTTCAATTCTTGATGAATTTTATCATTACAAGACAAATCCGAATATTTTAACAAGCCTCGAGTTTGAAAGAATATTGAGTGCCTCCGGTCCTACAATGGGGCATCTTGTAAGACCCTCTGATAAAAAAGAGCCCGAAAAGATTGCGTGGTTACAATGCATAGGTTCAAGAGACAACAACAGGTGCGGTAACGGTTACTGCTCGTCGGTATGCTGCATGTATGCTGTCAAAGAGGCGATGATCGCAAAAGAGCATGCACACGGCGATCTTGACTGCGCAATATTTAATATGGATATGCGGACCTTTGGAAAGGATTATGAGAAATATTACAACAGGGCGAAGGATAAGGATGGGGTTCGCTTCATTAAGGCGCGTGTCCATACCATGGAAGAGATCAAAGAAAGCGGCAACCTTCTTATAAGGTTTGCTGACGAATCCGGCGAAATACGGAAAGAAGAGTTCGACATGGTTGTGCTCTCCGTCGGGCTCAAGGTTCCGCAATCCACGGTGGATATGGCAAAGCGCCTCGGCATCGATCTGGATAAATACAGTTTTGCGGCAAGCAGGCCTTTTACGCCGATTGAAACATCAAGGCAGGGGGTATATGCCTGCGGAATTTTCCAGGGGCCTAAGGATATCCCAAGCTCTGTAATTGAGGCAAGCGCTGCGGCCTGTGCTGCCGGAGGCATTCTTAATGAAGCAAGGGGCACACTGACAAAGACCGTAAAGGTGCCGGATGAAATCGATGTGGCAGGGCAGGAGCCGAGAATCGGGGTATTTGTGTGCAACTGCGGTATAAATATTGCCGGGGTAGTGAATGTTAAAGGCATTTGCGAATATGCTTCAGGCCTTCCATATGTTGTTTTTACCGGGGATAACCTCTTTACCTGTTCGCAGGATTCACAGGACAGAATAAAAGATATTATTATAGAGAAGAATCTTAACAGGGTAGTTGTGGCGGCATGTACACCCAAAACCCATGAGGGAATTTTCATGGATACTCTTGAGGCATGCGGCCTTAATAAATATCTTTTTGAGATGGCAAACATCCGCAACCAGGATTCCTGGACACATTCCAGTGATCCTCTGGGCGCAACTGAAAAAGCAAAAGACCTGGTTAAAATGGCGGTTGCAAGAGCCGCGACCCTAAACCCGCTACATGAAAAGAAGATACCGGTCAATAAGAGGGCTCTTGTAATCGGAGGCGGTGTGGCGGGCATGAACGCTGCCCTTGGTCTCGCAGACCAGGGTTTTGAAACTGTCCTTGTCGAAAAAGAACCTCAGCTTGGAGGCATGGCTACCCGGTTGACGGAGACCATCGAGGGTGAAAAAATAGGCCCTTATCTTTCCGGACTGATAAAAAAAGTATCCGGCCATTCTAAAATACAGGTGTTGACACAGTCTCTGATAGTCGGTTTCTCCGGATTCAAGGGGAATTTCACAACGGAGATAATCGTAGGCCCCGGCATGTATGAGAGAAAAATAGATCATGGTGTTGTAATCCTTGCAACCGGAGCCAACGAATATACTCCATCCGAATATTTATACGGGCAGGATTCAAGAGTAATGACACAGGTTGAGCTGGCGCAGAAACTCGGAAAGGGCGGCGCTTCCGGACTCGAAAGCGTGGTCATGATCCAGTGCATAGGATCCAGGAATGAGGAGAATCCCAACTGCTCAAGGGTATGCTGCCAGAGTGCAATCAAGAATGCGATTCATATAAAGGAACTTAATCCCGACGCTAATATTTATATCCTTTACAGGGATATCAGGATGTACGGACTTCTTGAAGATTATTATACTGAAGCCAGGCGAAAAGGCATATTCTTCTTCCGCTACACAACTGACGATATGCCTGTGGCCGAATCAAACGATTATGGACTCATGGTAACTTTCAGGGATCATGTTCTGGGACGGCGCTTAAAAGTTACTGCTGATAGTCTTATTCTCAGCGCCGGGATGAGGCCAACAGATACGACTGAGCTTTCTTCCATTGTCAAACTGGCGCTGAATGCTGAAGGTTATTTCATGGAGGCGCATGTAAAGCTGAGACCAGTCGATATGGCAACGGAAGGAATTTTTGTCTGCGGAACGGCCCACAGTCCGAAACTCATGACAGAAGCAATTCCACAGGCTCTTGCCGCGGTTTCGCGCGCAACAACATTTCTTTCGCAGGATTACCTGACCCTTTCAGCAGTTACCGCACGCGTGGAAGCGGAAAAGTGCGCGTCCTGCCTTATATGCGTGAGATCGTGTCCTTATGGAGTTCCGCGGATCAATGAAGATGGGGTGAGCGAGATAGATATCGCCCTTTGTCATGGATGCGGAGTTTGCGCCGCAGAATGTCCTGCAAAGGCTATTGAACTGGACTGGTATGAGGATGATCAGATACTCAGCAAGGTTGAAGCCTTGCTGGAGGGGGTTATATGAACCGGGATTTTGAGCCTGTAATCATTGCTTTCTGCTGCAATTACTGAGGCTATACTGCTGCGGACCTGGCAGGTTCCATGCGATTGAGCTATCCGACAAACATCAAAATCATAAGGGTTCCATGCACCGGCAAAGTGGACATAATCCATATCCTGCGGGCGTTTGAAAAAGGTGCCGACGGAGTATACGCGGTTGGTTGCATGGAGGGAGAATGTCATTATAACAGCGGAAACTTAAGGGCAAAAAAGAGAATTGAGCAGGCGAAAAAAATACTTGATACAATAGGAATAGGGGGGGAAAGAGTTCAGATGAGAAACCTCTCTTCAGCCGAAGGGCCCAGGTTTGCCCAGTATGCATCTGAAATGGATGAACTGATAAGGAAGCTTGGCCCCAACCCGATAAAAGTGGCTGCTAAAAAGAAGGCGGCATAATTGATGTTCCGGGGTTCGAGGATTCAAGGGTTCAAGTATTCGAGTGAAAGGAAGTTTGGAACCGGCGTTCGTTACGGGAAATTATTTGAGAGAAAAAAATATAAGGCTGGCATTGATTAAATTGGTAAGTCTGAATATTTGAAAAGAAAGAGAGGTCGCGATATATGATTGTAGCCGATAAAAAGCCGATAGAGGAGATAGTCAGCGAGATCGAGAGTTATAACAGGATTCTGATACTGGGCTGCAACGAATGCGTTACAGTATGCGAAGCCGGCGGTAAAAAAGAAGTAGCAATTCTGGCTTCTGCTCTCAGGATGTATTTTTTAAATCAGGGAAAAGAGATGAAGATAGACGAGGTTACTCTCGAACGGCAGTGCGATCACGAATACCTCGAAGAGATACGTGACAGGGTAGATAAATATGATGCCGTTGTTTCCCTGGCATGCGGGGTGGGAGTTCAGTTCGTAGCTGAAAAATACCATACCCTGCCGGTATATCCCGGCGTCAACACCTGTTTTCTTGGTGTTACAGAAAAGCGCGGATTGTGGACGGAAAGATGCCAGGCCTGCGGTAAATGTATTCTTGCAAAAACCGCTGGAATATGTCCTGTTTCAAGATGCGCAAAGAGGCTTTTGAACGGCCCGTGCGGAGGGTCAACGAAAGGTAAGTGTGAGATAAGCAAGGATGTCGATTGCGCCTGGCAGCTTATTGTTGACCGGTTGAAAGCTCTCGGCAAAATCGATGATTATGAAATAATTATACCATTGAAAGACTGGTCTACCGACAGGGCGGGCGGACCCCGAAAAGTTGCAAGGGAGGATGTGCAGTTATGAATTGCAAAACACCGAGTAAGCTGGAGAAAATTCTTGCTGCAGGTCATATTGCAGTTACTTCGGAATGTGGTCCCCCGCGTGGCAGCAATATTGAGCATATTGTGCATAAAGCCGGCCTTATTAAAGATCATGTCGATGCCATCAATATAACGGATAACCAGACATCCGTTACAAGGCTTTGCAGCCTTGCTGCATGCATAAAATTAAAGCTGATGGGGCTTGAACCTGTTCTTCAGATGGTAACGCGCGACAGGAACAGGATTGCCATACAGAGCGACATACTGGGAGCCGCCGCATTCGATATTTTCAACATGCTCTGCCTTTCCGGAGATCACCAGAGCTTCGGGGATTGCGCCCAGGGTCAGAATGTCCATGATCTTGATTCGATGCAGCTTTTACAGACAGTGCGGCATATGCGCGATGAGGGGAAATTCTTAGGAGGGGCGGACATAGACAGTCCGCCGAAAATGTTTGTCGGAGCAGCTGCAAACCCTTTTGCCGACCCTTTTGAAATAAGAGTTCCGCGCCTTGCAAAGAAGGTTGCTGCAGGCGCCGAATTTATCCAGACCCAATGCATTTATAATCTTGACAAGTTTGAGCTTTGGATGAAAATGGCACGTGACAGAGGTTTGCATGAGAAGGTCTATATTCTTGCCGGAGTCACTCCTTTGAAATCTGCCGGCATGGCAAAGTATATGAAAAACAGGGTCCCGGGGATGGATGTTCCGGATGATGTTGTTAAGAGGATGGCTGCAGCTTCAAAGGAGAAACAGCCAGAAGAAGGAATAAAAATCTGTATTGAGTCGATCCAGCGCTTAAAGGAGGTTGAAGGAGTCAGGGGGTTTCATATAATGGCTATTGAATGGGAGGAAAAGGTTCCTGAAATAGTTGAAAATACCGGCCTATACCCCCGGCCGAAAGTTGATTGATTTTTTTTGTTCAAACGTTTATAATTATTCATAATGCGTCCCGGAATTAATCTTTGCCATATAAACTTACAGCAGGTTGATCCATTTACCCGGATAAAAGGAGAGTGTTTATGAGCGGTAAAAAGAGAATTCTTATAGTGGATGATGAACCTGATTTTTCGATGATCGTTAAAAAGAATCTGGAGAAGGAGGGTTTTGAAGTGGAGCTGGCATACGATGGTGCGGAAGGCCTTGCCAAGGTCAGGAGCAATCCTCCGGATGCCATTGTCCTTGATGTTATGATGCCTGAAGTTGACGGTTACAAGGTATGTTCAACATTAAAAAGCGATGATAAGTATTCAAACATTCCCATAGTTCTTCTTACGGCCGTTGCTTCGCATGTCACCTCTACACGGTATTCCCATTATGACGGAATGAGCATGGAGGCCGATGATTATATGCCTAAACCGGCGTCGGCGGAACAAATTACTGAAAGTATCAAACGGCTCCTCAAACTTTAATTATTAAAGAACTTTTAAAGTTATAATTACCCGGGTTTTTTACTATCAAAGAAGGGGGAGTTCCATCAGAGGCAGTTGATCCTATGTGGGGAAAAACAGACAAAACGGACGCGATCCTTTACCGCAGTGGCTATCATACTTGTTCATTTATGGACGTTGATATTTCTTTCACCGGACTATCCCGGCGGTAATGAACTCACTCGGAAACCGATCTCGCTGATTACGGGTTGAATATAATATAAATAATATCGCTGCAGGATGGGGAGGGATAATTAAATTATCCCTCCCTTTTTTTTGTCTTAATAAACGTCTATAACTTGACAATGAAGTATGCAGGAGTTACTTTGACCCGGAAATGAAATGAGGACAATTATATTAACTGGAATGACGGGATATCAGGCTTTTTTGATAACCGCATCTATTTTTTTTGCCAATTATTTAAGGAGACATGATTTATGGAAATCATACACGGCGGAGCCAGCTGTGATGCGGCGAAACAGAAAATGAAAAAAGACGCACAGGATACTTCTGTTGAAGGATCTCTAAAAAAGATCAAACAAAAGTTTATTGTTATGAGCGGTAAGGGCGGAGTTGGCAAGACAAGCACTTCGGTTAATCTTGCCATAGCTCTTTCAAATAAAGGTTTTAAGGTTGGTTTGATGGATGTTGATCTTCATGGTCCGGATGTTCCGAGAATGCTGGGACTGAGCGGGATGCTCGATTTGAACAAGAGCCATAAACTTGTTCCCATGAAATATTCTGAAAAATTAAGCGCGGTATCCATAGAAGCTCTTACTCCTAACAAGGATGATGCTATTATATGGCGAGGTCCGATTAAATATTCCGCTATAAAACAATTCATTGGAGATGTTGACTGGGGTGAACTTGATTTTCTGATTATAGATAGTCCTCCCGGTACGGGTGACGAACCCTTGACAGTCGCACAAACCATAAAAGACGCAAAGGCAATTATTGTCACAACTCCCCAGGAAGTTTCTCTGGCGGATGTCAGAAAATCCATTAATTTCTGTAAAACTGTAAAAATGGAAGTATTCGGACTCATTGAAAATATGAGCAGTTTTATCTGCCCCCATTGCAATATACCTATAGATCTTTTCGGTACCGGAGGGGGAGAGAAAACTGCAAGAGAAATGGGTATTGAATTTCTAGGAAAAATTCCGTTTGATCAGAACGTTGTATCGTGCGGTGATGCGGGTATATCTTTGATTGACAAGCATTACAACTCTCCTGTGGCAAAAGCATTTGAAAGTATAGCAGATAAAATGGCTAAGCTTTCGGGTATATAAGTAATATGAATCATTTCCAAAGTTGTGATCAAATATTGGATTGAAGCTTCCCGTTGCAAACTATGGGGAATGCACTCGCTATTGCGGTTCAGGGGGCAAGGGCTCAAGGGATAAAACTCCCTGCCGCAAACAGCGGGAAATGTGTTCTGTTTCGGTTCCGATGAAAAGAAAGAGTGTGAGAACTTAAGAAAACAAATAATTGTACCCTGAATCCTCGAATCCTGGCTACCTTTCTCCCAATTAATTCCTGATTGATCCGTTTAGCTGTTGCAAGCAGGCGTTGTTATATTGTAATAATAAAATATTTAATAATTCTCTCAACCAATATAACCGGCAGAGCTAATGGTGTCTTTTCACGGGATAAAAACGAATATAGCCGTTAATCTTGCAATACTTTTAGCTGTTGCAATGCTTCTTGCCGATTTCATCATGATTATCACCATTCAAAGGGATCTTGTTCAATCCGAAATATCCAAAGGCGATCTGATTATTTCCGAAATGGAAAACAATCTATTAAAAACATATGATGGGAGTACCTCTCTGCTGCCTGACTATGCGGAAAGATTGGGGGAATCGCTTAAAGTGGCAGGTTTTTCCTGCGCTGTAGTACATGATATGAATTATAAGATTTTATATTCGGGTGGATCGGATTGTCTGTTGCTTGATGAAATCAGGGTCTTAACAAAACGATCAGTCGAATCTTCAAAAAAAATTACTCGGTTTACAGGCACTGCCTGGGGTGTTTTGTGGATGCAGGACCGTTATCTTATAATATCGTCTCCACTGTTTAAAAACGGAAGAGTTGAAGCCGGAGCAGGCATTGTTCTGGAACTTGAACGGATATACAAAACTTTAAGGCGCTCTCAGGAGGTTGTGTTTGTATATCTGTTTGTCAATCTTTTTATACTAACGATTGCGGGTCTCTACCTCGTCTCAAATATAGCGGTAAAGCCTGTTCAGAGAATGGTCAAGAGGGCTGAAGAATTCAGGAGAGACGATGAATTGTTTTTCCTGTCCGGCAACAAAGAGAATGAATTCGATAAACTTTCAAAAGCCTTAAACCGCCTTTTGAAAAGGATTTCCGAAGATAAGGAAAAACTTCAGGCAAGCATCCGTTCTCTTGAGAAAGTGAATATGGATTTGAAGCAGGCCGAAAAGGATGTTATAAGAGCTGAAAAGATGGCTTCTGTAGGCAGGCTCTCTTCAGGAATTGCTCACGAAATAGGAAATCCCATTGGAATAGTTATAGGTTATCTTGAGCTGCTGAAACAAGATAATATACCGGACGATGAAAAACATGAATATATTAAAAGAGCCGGTGATGAGATCAACAGAATAAATATTATAATAAGGCAGCTCCTGGATTTTTCCAGACCGTCTGATGAAAACCCGAAAATTGTCGGGGTTCATGAAATTATAAAAGATATCGCTGAAATCATTAAATATCAGCCATTTATGTCTAATATTGAGATAAGGCTTTCTCTTGAGGCTCAAAATGACAATGTCTTAGCCGATTCCAATCAGCTAAGGCAGGTTTTTTTAAATCTCATAATAAATGCTGCTGATGCTATCTCTTCATCCCAGAACAAGTATAATGGTCTGTTTATAATAAATAGTGAAGTTATTAATGAAACAGATACCGAGGTTATAAGTGGCCGGCCTACTCTGAAGATTTCTTTTATGGATAACGGCTCTGGAATTCCTGACGAAAGCATA
>RPRI01000047.1 GCA_003818505.1 Desulfobacteraceae bacterium
ATCATGCTGGATCAAATGCGCAGCATTGATAAACGAATATTGACCAAGAGGATCGGCATTGTAGATCATGAACTGCTTATGAAAGCTTGCGCCATCGCCCAGAAGCTCATTGATGCTCCAGGTACTGATACTTGAAGAATTAGGGCGAATAGGAATAGGGGACGTTCATCAATATATAAGTTGACAGCGGGATTGAAGGATGATAGGCGGGGGATAATGCCGAGAAAATCAAGGATAGATGCCGCAGGCGCAGTTCACCATGTGATCGCGCGGGGAATAAATAAAGCCGATATATTTTCCGACGATGCGGATTACAAAAGCTTTTTAAACAGGTTAGACTCTGTATTAACCAAGACAAAAACAGCCTGTTATGCATGGTCATTGATGTCGAATCATTTTCATCTGCTGCTCCGTACCGGGAACACACCGGTCTCTGTCGTCATGCGGAGGCTTCTTACCGGTTATGCCGTCAACTTCAACCGGAAGCACAAACGCTACGGTCATCTTTTTCAGAACAGGTATAAATCGATTCTGTGTCAGGAAGATCTCTATTTAAAAGAACTGGTGCGCTACATTCACCTGAATCCGCTGCGGGCCGATATAGTTTCGGATTACCGGTCATTGGGCTGCTATTGTTATTGCGGCCATGGCGTCATGCTGGGGCATTTTAAAAATGACTGGCAGGATACGGAATACGTATTGAACCTGTTTGGCAAGGATACAAGGTCAGGCAGGAGAGGTTATTCGGAATTTGTCCGGAAATCTGCTGATCAGGGCAAGCGACCAGAGCTTGCAGGAGGAGGTCTTTTACGAAGCCAGGGTGGTTGGACAGGCGTTAAGGCTCTCAGAAGAAGCGGAGATTATCAGAAAGGCGATGAGAGGATATTGGGAGACGGCGACTTTGTGATGTCTGTATTATCCAGGGCGAATGAGTCAATGACGCGCAAATATGATTTTAAAGCCAGGGGATATGATTTAAAGGATTTGATTGAAAGGGTCGCGGAGGTTTCGGGGATAACATCCGATGAGATTATCCGTACCGGAAGAAAACGCAATATATCCGGCGCACGGGATCTGCTCTGTTACTGGGCTGTCGAATATCTGAATGTAAAGCAGCTGGAGCTGGCCGGGTTATTGAATATAACTCAACCGGCTGTGAGCATGGCTGCCGGACGAGGCCGTATACTGGCAGAAGAACAGGAGCTGGATCTTGAAACGTAAACAACTTATATATTGATGAACGTCCTCTAAATACGCTGACAGAAAAAATAAAAACGGATACTTTCATAAAAAAAACGCGCATAAATGCCCCGGTTGAAGAGGTATTCAAGTGGCATTCGAGGCCGGGCGCACTCGAAAGGCTCAGCCCGCCCTGGGATCCTGTCCGGGTTATAGAAAGAAGGGGAGGAATTGAAAGCGGCGCAAGGGTAGTGCTTGAAATGAAGGCCGGCCCTTTTCCCTATAAATGGATTGCCGAGCATACTGAATGCGAAGAAAACCGTTTTTTCAGGGACAGGCAGGTCAGAGGTCCTTTTTCCAGCTGGGTCCATACACACAGCTTTGAGCCAGACGGTCCTGACGGCTCTTTTTTTGAAGACCGCATCGATTATTCGCTTCCTCTTTATCCGTTCGGGAAACTGATTGGAGGCGCATCTGTTGAATCACAACTCGGGCGTATATTCAGATACCGCCATGCTACCACTGTGGAAGATATCGCGCTTCACCTGTCTGGGAAAAATATGAAAAAGCCGATGAAGATACTCATGACAGGCGCAAGCGGTCTGCTTGGTTCGGCTCTGATACCATTTTTTACGACCGGAGGGCACATAGTTAAAACTCTTGTGAGAAGAACCCCTTTTCCGGAAAAAGGTGAATCGTTCTGGGATCCCGTGAATAAATTGGTTGATTCTTCGGTTTTTGACGGAGTAGACGCTGTTATTCATCTTGCAGGCGAGCAGATAGGTGAAGGCCGGTGGACCGATGATAAAAAAAGAAGAATAATTGAAAGCAGGACCATGGGAACAGCGCTCATCGCAGAAACAATCTCTAAGCTTTCATCTCCTCCGCCTGTGCTGATATGCGCTTCGGCCATAGGATACTATGGAAACAGGGGGGATAAAATTCTTACCGAAGATGATCCGCCCGGAGATGATTTTATTTCAGCGGTATGCAGCGGGTGGGAAAAATCGGCCCAGGCTGCCGTTGACTCGGGAATAAGAGTCGCCTTCATGCGGATTGGAATTGCCTTAAGTCCGGCAGGAGGGGCTATTTCAAGATTGCTTCTTCCTTTTAGAGCAGGACTTGGCGGCAAAATTGCGTCCGGGTCTCAATATATGAGCTGGGTCGGAATAGATGATGTTATCGGCGCTTTTTTTCATGTGCTTGCGGAAAATAAGATAGCGGGACCCGTCAATGTCGTATCTCCGAATCCGGCAACGAACCTTGAGCTTACAAAGACTCTCGGACGGGTTCTTTCTCGCCCGGCTCTGTTTAAGGTTCCTGCTGCGGCAATAAAAATTGCCTTCGGGCAGATGGGAAGAGAGGTTCTTCTTTCAAGCACAAGAGTTACCCCGGAAAAGCTCCTTGAAACAGGATACAGGTTCAGGAATCCTGATCTGTTTGGGGTTTTGTCTCATCTGCTGGGCAAATAGAAGGGAAAAATCGAAAGAGAAATGACAGGTAAATGACAGGTAAATTTAAAGCAAACCTGATTACTTTAATGACGCTCGCGCTTTTCTTCGGGTTTCTGCATCTTTTTATCACGGACGGAAAAGCTTACAACTTCGAAAGGCTTCATATATTCCTTTTTAATTTGTGCAGCGGCGGGACCATACTTCTCTATTTTACAGAAAAAAAGGAGCCTCTCACAAAGAAGGCTTTCTTCTTTTCCCTTCTTGCGGTCTGCTATGCGGTCTGCGCTTTTTTTAAATTCTATTTTGTTTCGATGTTTATCGCCCTTCTGCTTGCAGGCATTGTGGAAACTGTCAGGATCAAAAGATTTTCACTGTTCCCGCATGATTTTTTCAGGCCGGCGCCTGTTTCCGAAAAATTTCACCATGCGTCCCTTTTATGCCTTTCCATCGGACTTGTAATATCGAGTTTTGTAATTGCCAACAATGAATATTTCAGGATTGTCTCGTTTCCGAAACTTAAGCTTGACACCTTTTTTCTCGGATTTTCTTTCCCTATTTCCCTTATAACGATGTCAGTAATGTTTTCCATGATGAAGAATGATGTGAGAAATACTGTACGGATTCTTAAAGATGCCGGTTTCTGGATTGTAAATCTCGGCGTGATAATATTTTTTCTCTTTATAATGTTTGAAAGGCTCTATTTTCAGCTTATCGTTACAGCTATCCTTTTTTGTTCCGTTGTTATGATATTTATCCTTTTTGCAAAACTTGGAATAAAAAAACAGCAGAAAAATTTTCTGACGTCAGGAATGGTTTTTCTCCTTTTTACCGCTGTGACCGGGATACTCTATATTATTCTGGAATTTCATCCTTCTTATAATCCTGAAAGATTGAAACTGCTTTTGAGACTTCATGCGTTTGCATCTCTTTATGGCTGGAACTTAAGCGGGCTTGCGGTTATTTGCAGGTATGATGATTTTCCGATAATGCTCGACTCAAAATGGATCATAACTGTTCACTGGATTACCGTGGTAATTCTTGCGCCATTGGGTTACTACTTCAAGCCTTTTGCCGTGTCTGCCGTAGTCCTTTACCTGCTGATGCTTAATATGATGCTTTTCAGTAAAGGTTCCTCCGGCGCAAGTATATAAAATCACGGATCTCGGTAATATGCGGATGACCGGATGCCAAGGGGGTAAGTACTTGTATTGCATCCGGTCATTTTCGCTTTTTAGATTTTCCTTAAAACGTCAAATCCGTGACGGAGGTGTTTAATAATAAATTCATGACTTGATATTACCTGCCGCAGGGACCACCGGGAAATCCGCCGCGCATTTGCCCGCCGCGCTTTCCGAAGCCTCTTGCCATATTCGGGTTGAGCTTTTTCATCTTTATCATGTGGTCTAGCCGTTTCTGATCGAATTGCGCTTCAAGCTCAGAGATCTCCTTCTGGATCTTTGAGGCTTTTACCGTATCAATATTTTTTTTGGCAAGCTCGCTTTCCAATTCGAGCTCTTTGGCATATATATCCTGCCTCAGATCTTCGGTTGCCTTGAAAAATGCATCCCTCTCATCGTTTATTTTCTTTGCTTCATCGTCGCTGATGTTTCCCATCATGTATCCGCTGCCGGGACCCCATCCGCCCGTTCCTTTCATGCAATCTCCTCCACCGGGCCCCCAGCCCATTCCCTTACCAGCATAAGCCGTGACGCTTAAGGCAACAACTGCCGCCATCGCCAAAATTACTAAAAATCCTTTTTTCATGGTACCTCCCTATATTCTTTTTTATGTTGTTTCGATTATTGATGCATAGTCAACTGACGAACCTGGTTTTTATTATAGCAATGCATGTGCCAACTGCAAAAAAAAATTTTAATAATTTATAACATCCTTAATTATTAGTGATATTCTGGTTATATTATTTAAAGGCCTCTGATTTATATTAAGCAGCATATGGGTAGCTTGTATGCAGAAACGATGTATCATGGTAATCATTCGGATATAAAATATCCATTTAATAAATATGACGGCTTCGTAAAAAGTACAATTTTTACCACGAAGGTCACGAAGAGCATGAAGAAGGGAATAAATATATAATTTTTTCAGCTTCGTGTTCCTCGTGGTTTTATAAAAATAAAAAAAGTTTCAGTATTTAAAAATGAGATATGCAATGTTATAATGCCAAACATAATATTTAGTTCTTGATAATGGGGAGAAAACGAATGAGCATTGACATAAGCGTTATGATAGGAGGAGAAGCCGGGCAGGGCATTCAGACAGTGGGTGAGCTGCTGGCGCGCGTGTGCCGGAAATCGGGACTGTATCTTATGGCCATAAACGATTTTGAATCAAGAATACGGGGAGGCCACAGTTTCTTCCAGGTGCGCATAAGTGACCGGCCTGTCGATGCTCCGCATCACGATATAAATCTTTTGCTCTCGCTTGACAAAAACAGTTATGAGCTTCACAGGAAAGATCTGCTGGATGAAGGAATTGCCGTGATGGAAAAAAGAAATTCCATTTCCGGGAAAAATATCCTGGCAATTCCATTCCTGGAGCTTGCGGAAAAATCCGGCGGAAAAATAACTTCGAATACGGTAGCAGCGGGCGCCTGCCTCGCTCTTCTTGGAGCGCCTTTTGAGATTTTCCGTGAAATTGTTTCGGAAACATTCGCTGCAAAGGGTGAGACTGTTATCGGGAAAAATCTTGAGGCCGCGCTTGCCGGATATGAGGCGGTAAAAACCTTTTCGTATAAGTTTGCATTTGAATGGAAGCCGGATAAACCCAGAGGCATTCTATCGGACGGTTCAAGAGCCATAGCCCTTGGAGCGCTTGCCGGAGATTGCCGCTTCGCCGCTTTTTATCCCATGTCTCCGGCGACAGGAATCATGGCCCATCTTGCATCAGTCGCGAATGAATTTCCCCTGGTGGTTGAACAGGCAGAAGATGAGATCTCGGCGGTAAACATGATTATCGGAGCATCTTTTGCGGGAGTAAGAGCGATGACCGCCACATCGGGCGGAGGATTTTGCCTTATGACCGAAGGCCTTGGCCTTGCCGGTATTACGGAAACGCCAGTTGTGATAGTGAATGCCCAGAGACCGGGTCCTGCAACAGGGCTTGCCACAAGAACTGCCCAGGCGGATCTTTTATTCGCAATAAATGCCTCTCAGGATGAGTTTCCGAGATTTGTTTTTGCGCCCGGTTCCCCTGCCGAAGCTTTTGAAACAACCGTAAGGGCATTCCATCTTGCAGAGAAACACCAGGTTCCGGCAATAATTCTTACCGACCAGTTTTTAAATGATTCGCTGTTTATTGTTGAGAGGCCATTTGCTGTGCCGGAAAACATAGAAAGATTCATTGCGTGCGATAATGATATGAAAAACCCTTCCGAATATAAAAGGTATGCTTTTACTTCTTCCGGAATCTCCCCGAGAGCGCTTCCGTGTGCAGGCAAGGCTCTTGTCATGGTTTCCGGCAATGAGCACAAGGAAGACGGGCATTCGACGGAATCGGCGGAGACGAGAACCAGAATGGTGAATAAAAGGAAGGCCAAACTTTACGGAATGCTTTCCGAAATGAATCCGCCCGGCACATATTTCCCGGAATCTGAAATTCTTCTTGCAGGATGGGGATCGACGAGGGGATCTGTAAGAGAAGCTGTTGATATACTGAGGAAAGACGGAATTCTTGCCGGGTGCATAAATTTCAGCGATTTGTGGCCTTTCCCTGCCGATGCGGTGAAGAAGATTCTTAAGGCATGCGAAAAATTTTACGTGGTAGAGCTGAACAGCACGGCTCAGCTTGGCAGGCTCATCAAGGAGCAAACAGCTCTGTCATATTCAGGCACGGTTTTAAAATATGACGGCAGGCCCTTTTATCCATTTGAGATAGCAGACGGAATAAAAAAACAGGTGAGGTAAATATGGCGGAAATAAAAGAGTATGATTCGGATGTTGAAATAAAGTGGTGCCCCGGGTGCGGCAATTTCGGAATTCTTGCCGCCATGAAGGATGCCCTTGCAGCGCTGGGGATTTCTCCTGAAAAAATCCTCATAATCTCAGGGATAGGACAGGCGGCCAAAACACCTCATTATCTTAAATGCAACCTGTTCCACGCTCTGCACGGGCGGGCATTGCCTCTTGCGACAGGCGCCAAGATCGCGAATCACGAACTGACCATAATGGTAAATTCAGGCGATGGCGACTGTTACGGCGAAGGCGGAAATCATTTCATGCACGCCATCAGGCGCAACATCGACATCACCGTTCTTGTGCATAACAACAAGGTTTACGGCCTTACAAAAGGGCAGGCATCGCCTACTTCGGATGAAGGAATGACCACTAAAATGCAGAGCGACGGTGTTATAAGCGAAACATTTAATCCTCTCTCTGTTGCCCTGGCACTCGGTGCCGGATTTGTTGCAAGGAGTTTTTCGGGAAGAGCCGAACACTTGAGCAAAATTATCCGGGAAGGAATAAAACACAAAGGATTCAGCCTTATAGATATCCTTCAACCGTGCGTATCTTTCAACAATGTCAATACGTTCGATTGGTACAGAAAGAGGATGTATGATCTGTTTGAAGAAGGATATATCCCTGATGATTTCAACAAGGCCATGGAACTTTCCGGGATGTGGGGCGATAAAATCCCGATAGGAATTATGTACAGGAAAGAAAAACCGTCTTACACAGATAAGATTAAAAGGCTTAAAGAGAATACCCTTATATCAGGAAAATATTTGCCGGAAAAAGTGCAAAGTGTAATTGAAAGTCTATAAAGCTGGATCACCTCCAAAAGAGTCGGTGATCCAGGATTGAAGCTCTCCGCAGCAAGCTACGGGGTTAGCGCTCGCTATAGAGGTTCAAGGGGTCAAGGGTTCAAGGATTCCAGTGACCGGAAAAGCGAGCGCATTACCTAAATAAAATGATAGCTTGACACGGTGCAAAAGAGCTGTTAACCTGTACGCCAATAAACGCTGTTTCTGGATTATAACGATTAAATTGTAAGCCCCGTAATACATCCGGGGCTTTTTTTATTTTCAGGAGCACATAATGAAAGGATTACAATGAGTTTCAGTAAATTTAATTTTCATCCGCACGTTGCGGCAGGCGTCAGGGCAGCAGGTTATGTTACGCCGACACAGATACAGGAGCAGGCGATTCCGTCTGTTATGACGGGGTGTGATGTCATGGGTCTGGCCCAGACCGGTACAGGCAAAACAGCCGTATTCGCATTACCGATTCTGCACAGGCTGATGTCCGGCGGGCGGGGAAAAGTCAGGGCGCTTATAATAGCCCCGACCCGTGAACTTGCGGAGCAGATAAACGAAGCCATCAATACCCTGGGAAGGCAGACAGGCATCCGCAGCGTCAGCATTTATGGCGGTGTCGGGATGAATCCGCAGTTGCAAAAGCTTAAAAAGGGCGTCGAAATTGTTGTTGCCTGCCCGGGAAGACTTCTTGACCACATTGACCGGAAGACAATTAATCTGTCCGGGCTTGAAGTGCTGGTTGTAGACGAAGCGGACCAGATGTTCGATATGGGGTTTATGCCGTCAATCCGGCAGATACTAAAACACATTCCGCGAAAACGGCAGACTCTTCTTTTTTCGGCTACAATGCCGGATGAGATAAAGAAGCTGGCCCGCGAGTTGCTGCATGATCCGGTTACAGTTCAGGTGGGCAAAACCGCACCGCCTGTTATGGTAAGCCACGCTCTCTATCCGGTGGAACAGCATCTCAAAACGGCAATGCTGCTCGAACTGCTGCGACGGACGGATACGGAGTCGGTGCTGGTGTTCACACGGACAAAACATCGCGCAAAAAGACTGGGAGAACAACTGTTAAAAGCCGGTTTCAGGACGGCTTCATTGCAGGGGAATCTCTCCCAGAACAAGCGGCAGGCCGCCATGGAAGGATTTCGCGACGGCACCTACCAGATTCTGGTGGCAACCGATATTGCCGCGCGGGGAATCGATGTTAACCGGATATCACATGTTATAAACTACGACATTTCCGATACACCGGAGGCGTATATCCACCGCATAGGCAGGACGGGCCGTGCCGAGAGAAGCGGCGATGCATTAACTCTTGTTACAAGCGATGATACTGCTACTGTGAGGGCAATCGAAAGAATTCTCGGAAGCCCGCTTAAGCGCAATAAGATAGACGGATTTAACTACAGCATTCCGGCTCCCAGGAAAGATGGTGAATTTGCGCGCATGCCCGCAAATATGACGCGAAACCGGAGGGCAGGTCATGCCCGTTAGGAGCCGTTACTGAGTAATCATTTCGTTACTGCTCCTTATGCCGATTACGGTATTTCAATAACAGCCGGCGCATTTCCCGCGGCATGCACCGCGGGAATCCATGTTCTTGACAAATTAGAGTGTTATGCTATTCTTAACCCGCCAGTCATTTTTCATGACCCTGAAAATAAGTCATATCGCCGCCTTATCTAAAACTAAGAAGAGATTTATGCCCAAGGAAGATAATAAAAGCATTAAAAACCGGCTTTTGGAAAGCGAAAGCAGACTCAGGAGTATTTTCCGGGCAGCTCCCGTCGGAATCGGTGTGGTAGTTGATCGCATGATAAAAGATGCAAACGACCGCCTGTACGATATGACCGGCTACAGCAGGGATGAGCTTGTGGGGCAGAATGCCAGGATGCTTTACCCCACCGAGGCTGAATACGATTATGTCGGAAGCGAAAAATACCGCCAGATCGCGGAAAAAGGCACCGGTTCTGTTGAGACCCGCTGGCGCTGCAAAGACGGATCTGTAATCAATGTGCTTCTCAGTTCCACACCTTTTAACCTTAACGATCTTTCAGCCGGTGTTACTTTTACGGCCTTGGATATTACTGAACGGAAAAAAGCGGAAGAAATATCCAGGGAAGCGGAAAGGCGGTATCACACACTTTTTGAAGGCGCTAATGACGCAATCTTTATTATGAAAGAGGAAGTGTTTGTTGAGTGTAACCATAAGACCCTGGATGTTTTCGGATGTGAGAGAAGCGATGATCTTATCGGACATGCCTCATGGGAATTCAGCCCTCCACAGCAACCTGACGGCAGAGACTCGAAGGAGAAGGCGCTGGAAGTTGTCAGCGCCGCTTTGAGCGGAAAGCCTCAACGGTTTTACTGGAAACATTCCCGTAAGGATAAAACACCCTTTGATGCCGAAGTCTCGCTAAGCTGCTTTGAATGGGGCGACCGGAAATTCATACAGGCCATTGTGAGAGATATTACAGAACAAAAGCAGGCTGAAAAGGAACTGAGGGTGAGCGAGGAAAAGTACCGAATTCTGGTGGAAAATGCAGGCGAAGCTCTTTTTGTCGCCCAGGAAGGCATGCTGAAGTTTGCCAATGATAAAACTGCGGAGATCGTGGGATACTCAAAAGAAGAATTGGCATCCAGACCTTTCACAGAGTTCATTCATCCTGAGGACCGTAATATGGTTCTTGACCGGCACGTGAAAAGGCAGCTGGGTGAAGAGCCGCCTTCACGTTACAGTTTCAGGATTGTGAACAAATCGGGTGGGACACGGTGGGTGGATCTCAATGTGGTTCTGATCGAATGGGAAGGAAAACATGCTTCTCTTAATTTCCTGAAGGATATTACAGAAAGCAGGATGACCGGGGAAACACTTCTTCTCAACCAATCCCGCCTGGCCGGCCTTCTGGAACTGTCCCAGATGTCGGCTGAATCCGAAATAATGCTGACCGATTTTGCGCTTGAGAAAGCGATTGAACTGACCGGAAGCACCATAGGATATCTCGCTTTCATGAATACGGACGAATCGGTGCTTACCATGTATTCCTGGTCACGCACAGCGATGCGGGAATGCGCGATTGATAACAAACCAATCGAATATCCTGTGGCAAAAACCGGTTTGTGGGGCGAGGCTGTGAGGCTGCGCAGGCCGGTGATTACCAACGACTACGAGGCCGACAGTCCCTGGAAAAAAGGGTATCCGGAAGGGCATGTTCATGTATGCAGGCATATGAACATTCCGTTGTTCGACGGGAACAGGATCGTGCTGATCGCCGGAGTGGGAAACAAGAAAGAGCCTTATGGAAACGACGATGTAGAGCAATTGACACTCCTTATGGACGGCATGTGGAAGATCATCAAGGCCAAACGCATTGAAAAGGAACTAAGTGACAGCGAGGAGAGATACAGACTCATTGCCAGAAAGATGAACGATATAATCTGGACGGCTGATCTGTCTTTGCGTACAACGTATGTCAGTCCGTCGGTGGAAAAAGCACTCGGTTTCACTGTTGAGGAGAGGATGTCCCAGGATCCGGCAAAACTGATGGCTCCGGAATCATTTGAGCTTGCGGCCGGAATCCTTGCGAATGAGTTCAAACGCGATTCTGAGACGGGAATCGATCCCGACAGAACTGTAAAAGTAGATGTTGAATATTATCATAAAAACGGATCCACAAAGTGGTTTGAAAATATAGTCGGGACAATGAGAGATGAAAAAGGAGTAATAACAGGGATTCACGGTGTATCCCGTGACATCACGGAACGCAAACGCGCCGATGAAGCTCTGTGGCTCGAAAAAGAGCGGTTTCATAATCTCATTCATAATGCGCCTTTCGGGATGCTGATGATAGATAAATCCGGAAAATTCAAGTACGCAAACCCCAAGTTTACTGAAATTTTCGGTTATGATCTGAAAGATATTCCGAACGGGAAAAAATGGTTTGAGCTGGCATATCCTGATCCGGAATACAGGAAGCAGGTCATATCCGCATGGGTTGAGGATTTGGAGGCATACGGGGTAGGTGAAAAAAGGCCACGGATTTATGATATTAAATGTAAAAATGGCTCCCGTAAGATCATTAATTTTATCCCGGTGCGGCTTGAGACAGGCGAGAATCTGGTTGCCTGCGAGGATATCACGGAGAGAATAACACTTGAGGATCAGCTCCGGCATTCTCAAAAATTGGAATCTGTTGGACGTCTTGCCGGAGGGGTAGCTCATGATTTCAACAACATGCTTCAGGCGATAATGGGCTATGCGGAGCTGGGGCTGCTGAAAATCAAAATGGGCTCTCAGGCCGATGCGAACCTGATTCAGATTAAGCAGGCAGCTCAGAGATCCGCCGATCTGGTCAGGCAGTTGCTTGCTTTTGCTCGCAAACAGACCGTGAGCCCGAAAGTGCTCGATTTGAATGAGACGACACTGGGCATGTTGAAAATTCTGCAGCAACTTATCGGCGAAAACATAAAACTTGTCTGGAAACCGGGCCGGGAAATCCGGCCGGTTAAAATAGATCCTGCCCAGATCGACCAGATACTTGCCAATCTTCTGGTGAATGCCCGTGATTCCATAAGCGGGGCGGGAACGGTGACCATTGAAACGGGAAACGTACTGATTGATGATGCCTATTGCCGGCTTAACCAGGATTTTGTACCAGGAAAATACTCTTTGATAGATGTCAGCGATACAGGGTCAGGGATGGACAAAGAGACCGTTGCGCATATCTTCGAACCGTTTTTTACCACCAAAGAGGTGGGAAGCGGCACTGGTCTGGGCCTTTCTACGGTTTATGGCATCGTAAAGCAAAACGGCGGGTTTATAAATGTTTACAGTGAACCGGGCCACGGCACGACTTTTAAAATATATCTGCCCTGCTGCCAGGATCATGCGGAGACGGAAGGTGCGGTGCAGGAACAGATAACTCCGGGCGGGTCCGAAACCGTGCTGTTAGTCGAAGATGAAAAACTGCTCCTTGAATTTGTCGGGTCGACCCTGGAGGAGCAGGGCTACACTGTTCTTTCGGCCGAAACTCCGGCAGACGCGCTGACTATTGCACGCGAGTATAAAAGTCCGATCCATCTGCTGATTACGGATGTAGTAATGCCCGGAATGAACGGGCTGGAACTGAAGGAGGCGATTATGCCTCTATATCCGGAGATAAAGACCCTTTACATGTCGGGATATACCGCAAATGTTATAGCTCACCGGGGGGTGCTTGATCATGGAACGGCATTTCTGCAAAAACCCTTTTCCATCAACACGCTGGCCGTAAAAGTGAGACAGGTGATAGAAGAATAAATTTCAGCGGCTTTAGGTTCAAGGCGAAAGCGGCATGGCGCAAACAGCCGAAGCGAACATGACAGGGACCCGATGCCGCCGGATACTGATCAGGAGCCGGAAGCTGTTCGAAAAGGAATTTAACATGTCGCTGCCCGATAGAAACAATCCGTATAATTTTAACACATTTCTTGAATGGAGAAATGCAGTCGATTATTACGGGGATGATCCGTTTATCCAGGGGGTGGTCCGCTGTTTTACGGGCGATGAATGGGAAAAGGTGGATACCGAAGCCCGTGAAATTTCCAGGAAGGTTTCCTTCCGTTGGAGAGATCTTTCTGAAAAAATTGCATTGCCGGAAAAGCGCCCTTATCTGATGCAGTATGACGGACACCATAACCGGATAGACCGGATTATCAGACCGCATGAAACGGAAAGCCTCGAGAAAGAAGTTTTTTCTGAAGCCCTTTTCTCAAATAGGACTTCTCCGTGGGTTAAGCTCATCAAACTGTACCTTATCTATCAGAACGGAGAGGCCTGCATAGCCTGCCCGATAACCTGCACAGAAGGGCTGGTCGTGCTTCTTGAAAAATATGCGGATAGCCCTGAAACAAAGAGGATTCTTCAGCACTGCAGTGAAGGTATTGACGGAGAATATGCCATCGGGGCGCAGTATCTTTCGGAGATCCATGGCGGATCGGATGTTCCTGCCAATGTTCTTGAGGCTGTAAAAGAAGGAGATACGTGGCGGCTTTACGGGACTAAATTTTTCTGTTCGGCAACCCACGCCGACTATGCTGTTGTTACTGCCAAACCTCAGGGAACGGAAAATGTCGCTCTATTTATCATGCCTTCCTGGCTTCCCGGAAACAAGGAAAAGGAGATAAGAAACAATTTTACAATCGACCGCATAAAATGGAAGATCGGCACAAGCGAACTTACAACGGGAGAACTGACATTTAATGGCGCTGTTGCCTATCCTTCCGGGCCGCTTGAAAAAGGAGTTGCTAATGTTGTCGGTATAGTTCTTGCCTGCTCACGTCTGACAGTAGGCCTTTCAGGCGCTGCCTCAATGACCCGTGCCGTCCGGGAGGCAAAGAAATATGCGCAATTCAGGCAGGCATTCGGCGTGACGATAGGCGACTTCCCCATGGTTGCAGGGCAGCTTGACAGAATGGATCTCTCTGCAAAAAGAACTACTGCTGGCGCATTCAAGCTGTACAGGGATTTTTTAAATCTTGAGAGAGGATTAAAGGGTGGTCTTGTTACAGATGAGCCTGATGCGGTAAAAAAGAAACGTTTTGATATCCGTGAACTCATAATGCTGCAGAAAATCACAGCGTCATGGGACAGCACCGATGTGATCCGAAACGCAATGTCAATTTTCGGAGGCCATGGTGTGATGGAGGATTTTTCATCTCTCCCGCGCCTTTATCGTGATTCAGCCGTAAACGAGTTGTGGGAAGGACCGAGAAATGTGCTGTTGACGCAGATTCATCGCGACCTGCAGCGCGTATCTGCCTGGTACAAGCCGGCGGAATTTGTCGGAAATATTCTGTCCGGGGCGGATAAGTCTCTTGTTGCAGAATTATCGGGAGAAATCAATGAACTTGTTTCTCATTCAAGTCTGTTCAGCATGGACGAAAAAACCATAGAGGTCTGCAGGCGCTGGGATGATTTCTGCCACAAGCTTTTTCATTCCTACCAGGATGTTGCATTAAGAATAATATATGATGCCAGGTAATATACATTATAACATATGAGAGGGGCATGAAAAAAGCCCCTCTCTTGTTAATTAGTGAATTGGGAAGATTTGAAAACTATGCAGCTGCGTCCATTTCCCTTCTGGCTGCCATGTCGACAAGCACGCGCTCTTTGCCCTTATCAAGGCCTAGAGCCTTTCTTTTCTTGTCGATATGGGCAATCATCATCTTGGCCATTTCATAAGGATCCGGAGTAAATCCCCATTTCCCCAATCCTTGCTGCTCAAGTCCTTCAAACAGAAGCTTGTGAAATTTGGTCTCCTTGACAATAGGGAAGGTTACGCCAAACACGGTGTAAACACCTGAAGCGACAAAGTACTGTCCAATCGATATGGCTTTCTCACTCATCCATTCGGGAGCAGCTCCTGCGGCCGGAAGATCGGCAATGCTGTTGCCCAGGCCTCCTATACGCACCATTTCAGAAGCGGCGATAAGAATTCGGCTGTTATCAACGCATGATCCCATTCCAAGTACGGGAGGCATGCCAACTGTTTCACAGACTTCTCTTAAACCAGATCCTGCAAGACAAGCCGCTTCCGGAGTATAGAGTCCTGCTTTGGCCAGAGAAATCTGAGAACATCCGGTCTGAAGCACAAGCACGTCATTTTTAATGAGCTCTTTTACAAGTTCAACATGAGCCCAGTCCTGCTTTATCCTCGGATTTGTGCAGCCAACGACACCGGCCACACCACGAATACGGCCGTTAATGATATTGTCATTTAATGGAGTATAGCTTCCCCTGAAAGTACCACCAAGCATGTAATTTATGTACTCATGAGAGAATCCGTGAATTCCTGTATTACGGATATTAGGAATCTCAATTGCGGCCGTCCGGTTTTTGAACCGGGTGATCGCCATGATGACCACCTCGTCAGTACATTTCTGGGGGTTATGGTGATCAAATTCAATATGTGTCGCACCCTCGATATGTGCCCTGATGTTTGTGGTAATAAGTGGAGTTTTATAACAGTCGGCCACGCTTACCAGCCCCTGCTTTATGCATTGGATATCCACACACATGGCATCAACTGCCCCGGTCACAAGGATCGCTTCAGTGGACATAAAGTTGCCGGCATGAGGAATACCGTGCCGTGACATCATTTCCGCACCCGAACAACACATTCCCACGAGATTGATACCTTGGGCTCCGGCATCTTTCGCCGCCTGGATAAGTGTTGGTTCATTTACAGAAACCAGCATTGATTCGAACATGTTAGGTTCGTGACCGTGAATTATAACGTTGACCTGATCCTTTTTGAGGACGCCCATGTTAACCTCCACAGCCACCGGGGTGGGTGTGCCAAAAAGGATGTCGGAAATCTCCGTGGCCACCATCGAACCGCCCCACCCGTCGGCCAAGGCAGTGCGGCTGCTCTGTTTTGTAATATTTTCGTAGTGCTGATCCACACCAATGTGTGTACGATGCATCAACTCCATAATTTCTCGCATGGCGCCTCGTGGAACAATGCCAAGTTTTCTCCAGGTTTCAAGAGTCTTTTCAGGCACGCGCTTGGCAAAGGGAATTTCGCCCTCCAACTGAGTATAGGTCCGTTCCAATTCCTTATATAGATCGGTGGCAATTTCCTTCTCGCTCCGGCCCTCAGTCTCAATTCCAATCGATTGTGCAACCTTTATCAGTTTGTCGGTATCCTTAATTCGGTATTCTTTTATATTACCGTTGACCACCTCGCGGAAAAGATCCACCATGGCCATACCATGGTCCGTGTGGGCCGCCGCACCGGTTGCCACCATGCGGGCGAAATTGCGGGCTTGAATGGTATCGATGGTGGCTCCGCATACCCCAACTTTTCCATATGGATCCTTTGAGTTAAGCCTGCATGGCCCCATTGCGCAATGCTTGCAGCATGCGGAGTCAGCGCCGATGGGACATGCTTTCATGTTTAAAGCCCTGTCAAAAGCCGTTTCAACACCGTCTTTTCTGGCTTTTTCAAGCATCCGCGCTGTGGCTTCACAAATTGTAAGATCTTTAGGATTTACAACCGGTTTCTTTGAACCGGATTCTTCCTTTTCCATTTTACTCCTCCCTTCGTGGAAAGATTTATATTTGACAGCTTCGTAAAAAGTTATTCTGCTGTGTTGCATTTCATCTTTCGTTATTGCAGCTTACCAACAAGTACTCTTCATTCCTCATGATTCGTGCGCCTTGCATAATAAGCTTTTTACTTTGCCGTCTGAACGCCGTTTTTTTCGAGATTGTCATATTTTTACCTGCGAAAAATTGGACAATTCCTAAATAGGAATTATTATCAATTAAAATAAGAGCGGCATTATTATTGTCAAGCCCGGGACCGAGAAAATGAAAAATGCATGGAGGCTTTTCCGATGAATACCGAAGAAACAAAACCAAATGACTGCATAAAGAAGATTCCCAACCATCTGATAAATGAAAAGAGTCCATATCTTATTCAGCATGCATATAATCCTGTTGAATGGTATCCGTGGGGTGAAGAGGCATTCGCCAGGGCTGAAAAGGAAAATAAGCCGGTTTTATTATCAATAGGTTATTCAACATGTCACTGGTGCCACGTAATGGAAAACGAATCCTTCACGGACCCTGCTATCGCCGCACTAATGAATAAAAATTTCGTGTGTATAAAAGTTGACAGGGAAGAAAGGCCGGATATTGACCGTCTGTATGTAACTGCTGTAACAGCATTATCAGGTTCAGCCGGATGGCCTTTAAATATGTTTTTAACACCGAAACTCAAACCTTTTTTCGGTGGAACTTATTTTCCAGCCAAAGCAGCGTTTGGCATTAGCACATGGCCTGATTTATTGAATAAAATTGCAGTGGCATGGAAAGATCCCTTAACTTATGGAAAAATAACCGGCTCTGCCGATGCGCTGACCGATATAGTGCAAAAGAATCTTTCTTTTGGACGTATAATTACCGCTTCAAAACAAAGCAGGCAGGAATCTTTTGAAAAAGCATTCAAATATTATGTTTCGGTTTTTGATGGTAAGTCAGGCGGATTCGGGAAAGCTCCCAAGTTTCCATCCCCATCCATATTAAATTTTCTACTCGCCTATTCCATGTCCGAAAAAAAAGCCGGGAATACGGCTTCTTCAAAGAAGGCTCTTCAAATGGCGGCCTTTACGCTTGAATCTATGGCAAGAGGAGGTATTTATGACCAGATAGGGGGAGGATTCCACAGATATTCAACCGATGAAAAATGGCATATACCGCATTTTGAAAAAATGCTGTATGACAACGCCCAGCTCATCACGACATATCTTGAAGCTTATCAGGTAACGGCAGATGATTATTTTGCAAAGATTGCCGGAGAAACTGCCGACTATGTCCTTCGTGACATGAGAAGCCCTCAGGGAGGATTCTATTCGGCGGAGGATGCCGACAGCATACCGGATCAACCGGCGCAGAGAAGCCCTGAAGAAGCAGAGGAAAAGATTGAAGGAGCTTTTTTTGTATGGAGAATGGAAGAATTAAAGAATATTCTGGGAGATGAGGCTGTAGGTATAGTTGCATTCCACTTTGGTGTGTTGCCGGAAGGCAATGCGAAATACGATCCCCATGGATACTTTGCTGGAAAAAATATACTTTATGCCGGAAAGAGTGTTGACGAAACGGCGGTAAAATTCAACCTTTCGAAAGAAAAAACCTCCCGAATCATAAACGAAGCAAAAATTAAACTGTTTTATACACGAACGAAAAGAAAAAAACCGCATCTTGACGATAAGATACTTACTTCCTGGAACGGTCTTATGATATCGGCGCTTTGTAAGGCCTACAGGGTTCTTGGTGATGAGAAATACCTTGCAGCGGCAAAAACAGCCGCAGAATTCATATTGTCTGATCTGTACGACGAAAAAACCGGAAAACTATTCAGAAGATGGCGTGACGGGGAAAAAAATATTCCGGGAATGGGAAGCGATTATGCATTTCTTGTTTCAGGGCTGATCGCCCTTTATGAAGCCGGTTCCGGACAAAAATGGCTTGAAAAAGCAGTGTTGCTTTCGGAAGAGCATTTGAGATTGTTTTATGACGCAGAGTACGGGGGTTTTTATATGACAAACCCTGATCATGATAAAAACCTTATTATGAGGATAAAAGATGATGCTGATGGCGTAATTCCGTCCCCTGGTTCTGTTGCAATACGGAATATTTTGTGCCTGTCCGGGATAACTGGCAGAATTGATTTTGCCGGGGTTGCAGAAAAAACGATTGAATCGGTTTTATCGGGAGAAAATTTTCATCCGGCCTCTTTTCCTCATATGATGGCCGTGCTATGTGATATTGAGGCGTGAGGCGAAAGGCAAAAGGCGAGAGGTGAGGGGAATTTTTAAAGATATAAATTTCGGTTGAATAGATGAAAGGAATATAATATTTAACAGTTTCATCTAATAAAACTTTTTATGAAGCTGACGTAATTTTATGAAAGGATGATTATATGAAACCGGTTAAGGTGTTTTCACTCAGTACATGCAGTCATTGCAAGGCAACGAAGAAACTGCTTGGCGAATGCACAATAAAATATGACTTTGTCGACGTGGATCTTTTGCAGGGAGAGGAAAGAGCTGCAATTCTAGAAGAGGTAAAGAAATTCAATCCTAACTGCTCTTTTCCTACCGTTATAATCGGAGAGAAGGTAATTGTAGGTTTTAAGGAAAAAGAGATAAGGGAGGCTCTGGGATTGTGATGGATACTGAAGCTTTATATGAAATGCTGCGAAAAGCGCAGGAGCAGAAGGGATATTATTTCAATAACGACAGAGAAAGAGTCTTTGAACTGCTTGAAGCCCTTATTGTCAACAAGGAACGATACGGGTATATGGCATGTCCCTGCAGACTGGCATCCGGAAACAGAAAAAATGATGAGGATATAATCTGTCCATGCGTGTACAGAATTCAGGATGTAAAGGAATACGGGAGCTGCTACTGCAATCTTTATGTGTCAAAAGAATGGAATGATAGTAAAACGGCCCGTGAGTATGTTCCTGAAAGAAGGCCGGTTTCAAGAATGATATTTTAATTGTGACTTTTTTAAAAGAGATTATCTTTGCCGGATAACCTTTGATCTGGTTCCCCAAAGAAAATATTTAACCCATACAAAGCCGAACTTCAGCAGTTCCAGATCATTATTTTTTATTTTTGTTAACAGTTCGTATTTTACGACATAACGTTTTAAAAAGCTGCTTTTAAAAATGAAATCCCTGAACCTGTCAATGTTATAAACGGCCATAAAAGCCATTTTTGCCTTCGGGCCGTTTGTCCCTTCTTCTTCCCATGGATTGTTTTGAAAAAGACCCGCAAGCTCTGCCCACATGGCCGTCATTTTATTGTGTTCAGAAGCATCCTGATCCTTTGACCATGATTCCGCCGTCCATTTCTTCTCTTCATATTGTCCAAGACAAAAACCTGGCGGACGGAAAAAGTGAATAAGCTTGTTTTTGTTATTCACGGCATCATGATATATACCCTGCTCAACAGGAAAAGTCCTGCATGTATCAGGGCGGTCGGAATACAACGAGCAGCCTGTTTCAGTTAAAAATGGGCATGTTTTCTCCGGGTTATCAGACATGTGCAGCATCACTTCCGGGAAAAAAGCTGATGTACGCAAAACAATATCGACATATGTATCAAGAAATTCATCCGAGGAAATTCCGAGTCTATTTCTGAGTCTTAAAACATCATATGGATACAGGAAAAGATTTATATTACGACAGCACTTGTTGAAGCATGCAAGCCCGCTGTGACACCGGAAAGAGAAAATTTCGCCTTCTTTCAGAAGCCCGGCAGGCATGCTCCCGGGATTTTCAATATCGATATATTTCATAGGACATTTTTATAATTCATTTACAAAATTGTAATATCGTAATATTTTATAAAAACGAAGTTTAAAACGCAGTGTATTGTATTTTTCCCCAGCGCCAAATGGTATAATCCAAATCAGCTGTCAGGCTGTCATTGATTGTTGTTTGTATTGATATATCCTTTGCGTGGCTTTCGGCAACAAAAAAGATCGATCGCAGCTATGGTGATCAGGAGGATGTAAAGTGGAGGATCAGATAATATTCAGGCCAATAGGTTTTGTTCGCTCTCCCTTTAAAGAGCCTACAAAGATGCCTATTCAACCCGATGCGGCAAAGGGAATCGAAGGAACCATTGATATTAATCCTGAATTTAAAAACGGACTTAAAGATATAGACGGATTTTCTCACATTATTTTACTTTATCATTTTCATCTTTCAAAGGGTTTTTCTCTCGAGGTCGTACCGTTTCTTGATGATAAACTGCGGGGAGTTTTTGCAACAAGGGCTCCGCGGCGCCCCAATCATATAGGCCTTTCGATTGTCAGGCTTGTTGATGTTGAAGAATGCAGGCTTTACGTTCGAAATGTTGATATTGTGGACGGAACCCCCCTGCTTGATATAAAGCCCTATGTCCCGGAATTTGACGAACAGAAAGCTGAAAAGATCGGGTGGCTGTCTGATAAAATCGGTAAGGTTCGCAAGATAAAATCAGATGATAGGTTTAAGTAGTTTCAGGATGGACGCTAAATGATTTTAAAAGGGAGTTTATATGAAGTGGACTGAGGAAGCCGGAGATGCTGTAAAAAAAGTTCCTTTTTTTGTTAGAAAACGGGTTCGGGAGCGTGTTGAAAAAGAGGCATCTGCGGCCGGAAAAAGCATTGTTACTATTGCGGAAGTACAAGCAACTCAAAAGCGGTATATTTACGGAATGGCCTCTGAAATAAAGGGATATCAGCTTGACACATGCTTCTGTCCGGGCGGTTGTCCGAACCGTGCATATGGCGGAGACGATTTACTTAAAAGGATCGAGATGTTTTTGAAGGAGGAAGACCTGCACGGATTTTTGAAAAAATCCTTCAAGGGAGATCTTAAGTTTCATCATGAATTCAGAATAACATTGTCTGATTGTCCGAATGCCTGTTCTCAGCCCCAGATAAAGGATATCGGAATAATAGGAGCGGTCTTGCCGGCAATAACGGATGAAAAATGCTCCCTTTGCGAAGCATGTGCCGGTTCATGCGCTGAAGGCGCCGTTTCAGTCGATAAAGATAAAGAAGGTCCTGTTATAAATTTTGATCTTTGTTTAAAGTGCGGGGAGTGCATAAAGGCCTGTCCGACCGGAACAATAGCATCCGAAAGGAACGGTTTTAGGGTATTGCTTGGTGGAAAGCTCGGAAGACATCCCGGGCTTGCTAGTGAACTAAATTGTATATTAAGCGATAAAGAGGCGTTTGAAATCGTAAAATTATGTATAAAACTGTATAAGAAAAAGAGTACCGGAGGAAAGCGTTTTGCTGAAATATTTAATGAGGAGGATTTCAAGGGGATAGAAGAGCGTTTCTGCAAAAATTAATTATTTGCCGCTAAGAACCGGAAAGTGAAGGGAACACCGGGCCTTCGGTATGCTTTTTGACAAGGATTGCTTTTTGATATACAAATAAATATCAGGAATATGCCTGCCTGATCCCGTTTTTTCAGAACACAGCAAAATATTCTTAATTATCAGGAGAAGCAAATGGACGAGAATCATTTAAAATCCAGATCATCATGCAAAACAGACTCAGAAGCATTTGCAAGAATCAGGGAGATGCTTCCCGATATAGCTGAAAAAATTATCAGAGGTTGCGAAGACAAGGAATGCTACACCCACATTGATTATGACCCCATCCCTTCGAGGGATTCGGTTGTTGCAATAATAAACAAATCAAGAGAGATCCTTTTTCCGGGTTTTTTTTCACAGGAAAGGATTGATCCTGTCAATTTAAGATACAGCATGGGACAGGCTGTATCGGTTCTTTTCGACATGGTTTCGGAGCAGATTACGAACTGCATCAGGCACGATTGCTTCAGATACAGCCAGGAATGCAGCGATTGCACGGAACGCGGGCATAGAGTAGCTCTTGGATTTCTTAATGCTCTTCCGGCTGTCCGCAAAGTGCTTGCAACGGATGTCAAGGCTGCTTATGAGGGAGACCCCGCGGCAAAAAGTTTTGATGAGATTATATTCAGCTATCCCGGCCTTTTCGCAATAATGGTTTACAGGCTTGCCAGCAATCTTTTCAAAAACGATGTTCCCCTGCTTCCCAGAATAATGACTGAATATGCACATAACCTGACGGGAATAGATATTCATCCGGGCGCCGAAATCGGGGAGAGCTTTGTCATCGATCACGGAACAGGCATAGTCATAGGCGAAACATCGGTTATCGGTAAAAACGTCCGGATCTACCAGGGAGTTACGCTGGGCGCTGTTTCACTTCCCAAAGATGCCGGCGAATTATTAAGAGGCAGAAAAAGGCATCCGACAATAGAAGAGGATGTAATTATCTATTCCGGGGCTACAATTCTCGGAGGGGATACTGTTATAGGCGCACGATCCGTTATCGGAGGAAATGTCTGGATAACGGAATCGGTTCCGCCCGATACTACTGTTATCATGGAAACACCGCGGTTGACATATAAAAAAAGCCGCGGATTGACTATTTGAAGTATTTTACGGACTCATCAAGTTTGACGATCTCGTAAAAAGTCATATGCGAACCGATTTGAGATTTTTGGGAAATAGATTTTTAAAGAACTGAGCGTTAAAAATCACAAGCTGTTTGATCCCGCCCTGGGCGGGAGAGTTCTTGTGATTTAGCGAAGTGATTTAATAATCCTCAAAAAGCTTATTAAGAGAGCATATTTAAACTTTTTACAAACTCATCAAGTTTGATTCTATAATAGAGGATATCCGAATGAAAATATTCCCATTTATATCAAAGACAATAGGCTCAACCCCGCTTGTACGCCTTAATAAGATTGCATCGGGGATTGATGCCGAAGTTTATGCAAAGCTTGAGTTTTTCAATCCGCTCGGGAGCGTGAAAGACCGCATAGCCGCCGCAATGATTGAGGATGCCGAGGCTAACGGCAGAATCGATTCAAACACAATTATTGTGGAGCCGACAAGCGGAAACACGGGCATTGCGCTTGCATTTATCTGCGCTGAAAAAGGTTACCGCGTCTGCCTGACCATGCCGGAGACCATGAGCATAGAGAGAAGAAAACTTTTAAAGCACCTTGGCGCCGAGCTTGTCCTGACTCCCGGCGCTGCCGGAATGCGTGGTGCGATTGAAAAAGCAAAAGAGATACTTTTATCCGACAGGAAAGCCTTTATGCCGGACCAGTTCAATAACCCTGCAAATCCCGGGATTCACCGTAAAACAACGGCTCTCGAGATATTAAACGACACCGAAGGGAAAGCCGATGTGCTTGTGGCCGGAGTCGGCACCGGCGGCACGATAACCGGTGTGGCTCAGGCGATCAAAGCGAAGAACTCTTCTTTCAAGGCCATAGCGGTCGAACCTGCCGGTTCGCCGGTATTATCCGGAGGCAAGCCGGGGCCGCATAAAATTCAAGGTATCGGCGCAGGTTTTATCCCCGGAGTCCTTGACAGGTCGGTAATTGATGAAATCATAGCGGTTTCAAACGAGGATGCATTTGAAACTGCAAAAAGCCTCGCAAAGAAGGAGGGAATTCTCTGCGGAATATCTTCAGGTGCTGCCACATGGGCTGCGCTTGAGTATGCAAAAAGAGATGATGCAAAAGGAAAGCGTATCGTTGTTATACTGGCAAGCACCGGTGAACGATATATAAGCACTGACCTTTTCAAAGATACTTAACGGCTTTGTAAAAAGTCATTATGCTGTGTTGCACTTCATCTTTAGTCATTGCAGCGTACCAGTCAGTATGCTTCATTCCTCAAGATTCGTGCGCCTTGCATAATTATCTTTTTATTTTGCCGTCTTAAATACGGCTTTTTACAAAAACATCAAGCATGACGAATCTATTTATACCAGAAGTCCGTCATTCTTTTATTTTTTTCTGACGGTTCTGGATATAGGCGTTGCGGAGACCTTCGTAAGGCTCAAGAGCCGCTTTTTTGAAAGTTTCGTAATCTCCTATCTTAAAAGAAGTCGCATTTATTGTCCTTAAACCTGTTACGCCCATGGATATCTCAAGCGGTTCTATGTATGAACCCGGTTTCAGAAAACTATCGCCTGCCATTCCGATTGTATCCCGGAGAGTTGACGGCCCCAGCAGGGGCCAGACAATATAGATGCCGTTTCCTATCCTGTAAGAGCCTATAGTCTGTCCGAAATCCTCCACCCCCTGTTGCAGTTCGGGATAATTTTTTGCAGGATCGTCAAAACCGAGAATTCCTTCTGTGCTGTTAACGACAAAAGCTGCAAATTCATCACCGGCAGACTCAAATTTACCCTGAAGCAGGCAGTTTACGAAACGGACCGGCATTTCAATGTTGTAAAAAAAGTTCTGCAGACCGGACCGGACCTGCCTTGGAACAACAGCTCTGTAAGCTTCCGAAACAGGTTTCATAAGCCAGAAGTAGAGCTTGTCGTTGAAATGGAAAACAGACCAGTTCCAGTAATAAAGGGGATCCGCTACGCTTATAATCTCTTCTTTCTTCTCCACTTCCGTCTCTTCAGTTAAGAAATCAGGCTCATCGTCCGAAAATTCCTGATTCAAACAATCATGGCCGGGCGTAGTCAGAACTTCGGGGAAAATCTTTTCACTGCCGTTTATAATCGTTCCTGCGATGTCGGATGCAGCCAGTGCAGGAACTGAAAAGAAAAAGAGAATAGTAACTATAATTGTAAGCAATTTATTCATATGTTTATCATAGCCCGTAAAAAAACCGGAAAACCACTCCTCAATTTATTTGGAATCACCTTTCTGCTGTTCAGCAAGCTTTTTTTCAAGCCGTTTTATCAGCTCGTCGGGAGAATCCTTCGATAGAATTTCATTGAACTGGGATCTGTAATTCTGCACGAGGCTCACCCCTTCCACATGAACATCATATACCTTCCAGCTATCATTTTTAAACCGCATGCTGTAATCGACGGGGATCTCACCTTTTTCTCTTATTATCTTTGTCTTTACAACGGCCTTGGTATCCGAAACCTTCTCCTGTCCGAGATACGCCACTTTTTCATCCCTGAACCCACCCTGGATTTTATCGAGGTATGTATTTCCGAGTACATCGGAAAAAACCTCTGTGAATTCCTTTCTCTGCTGCGGGTTCAGAGTTTTCCAGTTGGCTGCAAGTGCCCGTCCCGACAGTTCAGTAAAATCAAATGCCTTGCGGACTATTTCCCATATCTTTTCACGCTGAACTCTTTTAAGAGAAGGATTTTTATACTTCGGATCGCTTAATAGCCTTATCCCTTCGTCAACCGGCCCTTTAAGCGCATCCATCGGCCCTGTATCTGCAGAAAAAGATACCGAAGCAAAAAATATGCATAACAAAAATACCGCCGTTTTTTTCACAGATTTCTCCTTATATAGTCACTAACTAATTTGCAGATAATTCATATCCCGGCTGCAAAGCAAAAAGATCATTATGCAAGGCGCACGAATCTTGAGGAATGAAGCGTACATATAAGTAAGCTGCAATGACGAAAGATGAAGTACAACACAGCAGAATGACTTTTTGGGCAGCCGCCATATTTTCAAACACCGCCAAAAACGTATTTGCTTATCAGTTCTTCCAGATCAACCGCTGACTCTGTTTCGGTTATCATATCACCTGGCTTTAATATAACGTCGGAACCTCCCGGAGAGATCCTTATGTACTTGTCTCCTATCATTCCTGCAGTTTTGACCGAAGCGATAACGTCATCCGCAAGGAGAAGCCCTTTTTCTATCTTCATTTTGACAAGAGCCTTGCTCTCCCTGTCCAGGGTTATTGAATCGATCGTTCCTATCCTGACGCCTGCCATTTCAACGTGGGAGCCTTTTTTCAGTCCCGAAACAGACTGGAACTTAGCATAAACCGGGTAATTGTTGTCGCCGATCAGCTCCATCTTTCCAAGCTTTATTGTAAGGTAGCCCACGCAAACCAGGCCGAGCAGAACAAATATTCCAACAGATGTTTCTATTGATGTTTTTTTCACATCGCCTCCGACTCGTTATCATAAACTCAACTGTGTCAACCCTTTGTTTCCGGATTGACACAGGTTATATTTTCGTCGTTAATATAGAGCCCCTGGATGAACTCTTTTACAGTTGGATCTGAAACCTGGGCCAATTGCGCGGGGCTTCCTTCAAAAAGTATCCGGCCGTCATCCAGCATGGCAACCCGCTGGGAAATATGAAAAATATCCGGTATATCATGGCTTACCACAACTCCTGTAAACCCGAATTTCTGCTGATAGCCCGAGATCATATCATGAACAGCCTTCTTTCGGATCGGATCAAGCCCCGTTGTCGGCTCATCGAAAAGAACTATTTCCGGATCTGTAACAAGAGCTCTTGCAAGAGCGACCCTTTTTTTCATTCCACCTGAAAGTTGTGAAGGATACTTGTCGTCTATGCCATGCAGATCGAGCTGATCCATTTTGTCCCTTACCCGCCTGTTAATCTCATTATCGGATAAAGAAGTGGTTTCCTTCAGCGGTAGTGCAATATTTTCATATACGGTTAAAGAGTCGAAAAGCGCTGTTCCCTGAAACATGTAGCTGCATTTTCTTTTTAAGATTTTTCTCTCAGCTTTTTTCATCTCCGAAACAGGGCGCCCTTCAAAAAGTATTGATCCCGAATCCTGCTCGATGAGCCCTATTATATGCTTTAAAAGAACACTTTTACCTACTCCGCTTTTACCTATTATAGTGGTTATTTCACCCTTGTAAATGCAAAGGTCGGCGCCGTTTAAAACCTGGTTTTCACCAAATTTCTTACATATGTTTTTAAATTGAATATAAAGTTCTCTCATATATCCGTTACAGAAGGAATGATGTTAACACGTAATCTGTTATTAAAATCAGAACACAGGAAATAACAACAGCCGAAGTAGTTGAAAGGCTGACTCCTTTTGCGCCGAAACCTTCGGCGCGCGTATGTGTGAAAAATCCCTGAAAACAGCAGATAGTTATAATAACAGCCGCGAAAACTACCGATTTGATAAAACCTCCGGTTACATCCGCCATGATTACGCTTGTTTCTATTCGCATAAAGTACACACCGGGGCTTATTCCCAGAAGAAGAGAACCTGTCAGGTATCCGCCGAGAATTCCGACCACGTCAAAGAGCGCTGTAAGAAGCGGCATGCTTATAAGGGCCGCGGCAAGTTTGGGGCTTACAAGAAATCGAAGCGGGTTGATATCCATTGTCTCAAGAGCGTCGATCTCTTCGGATATCCTCATAATGCCCACTTCTGCAGCCATGGCCGAGCCGGCTCTTCCCGTAACCATGATGGCTGTCAGCACAGGTCCCAGCTCCCTGATAAGTGAAAGGGCGACTGCCGCGCCTAAGAATCCGGTAGAGCCGAACTTAACCAGGGTGTAATAGCCCTGCAGCCCTAGGACCATTCCCGTGAACGCCCCTGTAAGGCATATTACAAATACCGATTTTGTTCCTATGAAGTAAACCTGCTGTATGATCTTGCTCATCTGAAAAGGCCGGGAAAATATAAGCGCAAGACTTTTGAAAAAGAAAATGGCAATACGCCCCATTTCCTGAACAATAAAGACAGTGCTCCTGCCAAGAGCAGTGAGCGGATTTATAATAACGGATGAGCGTATCATGACAACCTTATAACAAATTTAAATCACGATATAATCTGAGTCAACCCGGCTTGAATATATTAAATATGCGGGAAGGTGTCAAGAAGGTAAACCCGGCTTTAATTTTATAGCGATTGTCATAATTATATTCTGTTTGGAGGAGTTCCGGTCGGAGCACTGTTCCGACAATCACTATAAGCGGTGATTATACAAATTGATCTCAAGACGCAATTATCAGGCAGATAAAGTAAGGTTCATATTAAGCAATACCAAATGTAGAAGCTCAATCGTAATTGACAATATCGGAGAGTCTTGTTAAAAGATTTCGAATCTTTTAAACAAAATAATGGGTTAAGGAGGTAACTTGGAAAATACAACCGGATACACAGAAGGATACATAAAACAAAACGGTCTGAATATTTTTTATCGCCGATACATAGCCGATTCGGAAAAAGCTTTATTGGTAATCGCCCACGGCCTTGGGGAGCATTCCGGAAGATATGTCAATGTGGTCAAAAGGCTTGTTCCTAAAGGAATAACCGTTTATGCGCCCGATTTCAGGGGGCATGGAAAAAGTGACGGGAAAAGGGGCCATGTTCTTTCATTTGGCGAATATCTTGAAGATCTTTACTCAATGATCGAAACCGTTTTAAGAGAAAAAAAACAAAACATTAAATTATTTCTTCTGGGGCACAGCATGGGAGGGCTTATAGCAATAAATTATGCAATAAGCAGGCAGGAAACAATTGGCGGCCTGATAATTTCATCCCCTTCTCTCGGTGTGGCTGTGAAAGTTCCGGCCATCAAAGCAGTTCTGGGGAAGGTCATGTCATCATTATGGCCGGAATTGAGCTTAAGCAATGAGATTGATGCCTCAAAGATAAGCCATGATGATGAAATTGTCGCCGCCTATAAAAATGATCCCCTGGTCCATGACCGTGTAACTGCCCGCTGGTTCACCGAGTTTTTATCAGCTATGGAAAAAGCTAACAAAGAAGCGCAGAAAATTAAGGTACCGGTGCTGATGCAGATTGCAGGGGATGATCATCTGGTTAATTCGGATTCATCAAAATCCTTTTTCAACAGGCTTGATGTTAAAGACAAGACAATTCATGTTTACGATGATCTCTATCATGAGGGTTACAATGAAGCGGAAGAGGATAGAAAAAAGGTATTAAATGATCTTGAAGCATGGATCAGTTCGCATATCTAACTCAATCCGGTATATTCGGGTCACGTTTGCCGTTTATTTTAACAGGATATCTTTCCCGAATTTCTTTTTTATATCATCAACCGCCCTGTCCACTTTATCCCATTTGCCTTCCTTTTTCTTCTCCGTGTCAAAGATGCTCATCTGGACAGGATCTGAAAACGGGACAAGACTCGCAGCGACAACGCCTATCAACCTGAATTTTTCTGTAAAGCCATAGGCGTCAAGAAGCTTTGACGCCTCTTTATATATGGCTTGTGAGGAACAAACAGGCGTTTTGAGGGTATTGCTTCTTGTAATCTGCCTGAAATCCGAATGCTTTAGCTTAAGCACAATTGTCTTTGCTCTTACCCCGAGTTTTCTCAATTCGCTTCCTACCTCTTCGGACTGTTTCAGCAGATATTCTTTCAGCAGATTCCGGTCTGAAGAATCCCTGTCGAGAGTTGTTTCAACGCTTACAGACTTGCTTGATGCAGGAGGTAAGACAGGAGAATCATCCATCCCTGATGCAAGCTCAATCAGCCTTAATCCGAATTTTCCGAATTTCTTTATAATCATCTCCTGCGGATACTTTTTAACATCCCCGAGCATCTTAATCCCTATCGCCTCAAGCTCTTTCAACCTCACTTTCCCGACCCCTGGAGTTTTACCTATAAGAATGGAGGCTGCAAACCCGCATGCTTTTTCAGGCGTTATTATTGTTAATCCATCCGGCTTGTTTATGTCGGATGCGATTTTGGCAAGGAACTTGTTGGGAGCTATTCCTACGGAACAACCAAGGCCGCTGCTCTCTTTTATCTTTCTTTTAACAGCTGAACCTGTATTCAGATAATCACCATGCAGCCTTTTACATCCCGAAAGATCCAGATAGGCTTCATCTATTGAGACCGGTTCTACAACAGGAGAGAATGTTTCCAGAACAGCCATTATTTTTTCAGATAATTCGGAATATCTTTGCATCCTGGGAGAGAGGAATATCCCGTGGGGGCATTTTTGCCTCGCGAGGTATATAGGCATTGCCGAATGAATGCCAAATTTTCTTGCTTCATAATTTGCTGCAGAGACAACTCCGCGTCCCGACAGGCCCCCTACTATAACACATTTGCCGGCAAGTTTGGGATTATCAAGTTGCTCCACGGAGGCAAAAAAAGCATCCATATCGACATGAAGAATCATGGATTCAATTTTCCTGATAAGAAAGCTTGCTATTATTTACATTTTTGTATAATCGTAATCGAGTTTCGTCAAAATTGACATCTTCTTAAAAAGCATAAATGACTTTAAACCAATAAACTGTTTGATATATAACTTATGAAAACAATCGAAGACATTACCCTGCTTTATGAAATAAGCAATGCTTTAAATGAACATCTTGATCTTAAGAAATCACTGTACAAGGTGCTCGATATACTTTCCAGTTCCATGAACATGGTCCGCGGAATGATAACAATTCTGAATCCACTGCGCAATGAAATTCACATCGAGGTTGCGCACGGGATTTCACGAAATGTAGTTGAAAATGTGAAATATAAACTGGGAGAAGGGATAACCGGGCGGGTTATTCAAACAGGCAAGGATGTAGCCATAGCAAAAATTAGCGAGGAACCTCTTTTTCTTAACCGGACAGCTTCACGGAAAACCTCAAAAAAACAAGAGCTTTCATTTATATGCGTTCCGATAAAAAAGGGAAGCCAGGTTATAGGCGCTTTAAGCGTGGACAGGCCTTACGATACGAATTATCCACTTAAAGAAGGTAAAAAACTGCTCTCTGTTATTGCGACAATGATAGCAAGGCATGTCATTAACCTGGAAAACATAAATCTTGAAAAGGAACAACTGCGAAATGAAAACAGAAGGCTTAGAAGTGAGCTTGAAAACAGGTACAGCATTACAAATATAATAGGAAACAGCAGCAGGATGCGGGAAGTCTTTCAAATGATCTCGCAGGTCTCAAAAAGTAATGCAACAGTTCTTATAAGAGGCGAAAGCGGTACAGGCAAAGAGCTTGTGGCAAACTCGATTCATTACGGCAGCAACAGAGCCAAGGGGCCTTTTGTAAAGGTGAACTGCGCTGCTCTTCCTGCTAATCTCATAGAAAGTGAGCTTTTCGGACATGAAAAAGGTTCCTTTACCGGGGCAATAAAACTCAAAATAGGAAAATTTGAGCTTGCCGACAAAGGCACCCTGTTTCTTGATGAAATAGGTTCAATTACCCTTGATGTTCAGGCAAATCTTCTCCGGGTAATTCAGGAAAAAGAGTTTGACCGGGTCGGAGGACTCAAGACAATAAAAACGGATGTCCGTATTATTGCCGCAACAAATAAAAATCTTGAGCAGGCCGTGGAAGAAGGCGCTTTCAGGGGAGACCTCTATTATCGCCTGAATGTTTTTCCGATTTACATGCCGCCGTTAAGAGAGCGGAAAACAGATATTCTTCTTCTTGCAGATTCATTTCTTGAAAAATATGCTAAAGAGAACAACAAGGATATCCGGAGATTTTCAACTCCTTCGATTGATATGCTTATGGCCTACCACTGGCCCGGAAACGTTAGGGAGCTTGAAAATTGCATTGAGCGGGCAGTTCTTTTGTGTGAAGAGGGGACGATTCACAGCTACCATCTTCCGCCCACGCTGCAAACCGGTTATGAATCCGGAACCATGCCCTCCCTGGCGCTCGGCGATGCGGTTTCAAATCTCGAAAGAGAGAAGATAATTGACGCATTGAAGAATACCAGGGGAAACAGCGTTCAGGCGGCAAAAGCATTGAAAACCACCATACGCAAGTTCAATTACAAGGCAAAAAAATACAACGTTGATTTTCGCCAGTACCGTTGATGGCTTCATAAAAAGTCATTCTGCTGTGTTGCACTTCATCTTTCGTCATTGCAGCGTACTTCTATGTACGCTTCATTCCTCAAGATTCGTGCGCCTTGCATGATGAGCTTTTTACTTTGCCATCCGGAATATGACTTTCTTTGATGGCTTCGTGAAAACTATGAAGGTGCTCGCCGTTACGATTCAAGTGGTCGAGGTAGGCCATGTAAATTATGTTTTTCACTTGACCCCTTGACTCCTCGACCCCTTGAATCCTTTCTTCAGTTATATATCATAATATAGCATGAATTCATGCGGGTGCGGGCGAAGTTTTACAGGATTAATTTCGCTTTTTATTTTGTATTCGATCCATGTGTCGATTACATCCTGCGTGAAGACACCGCCTTTAAGCAGGAACTCCTTATCGTTCTTCAAGGCGTTTAATGCTTCTTCAAGAGAGCCCGGAGCAGTCGGAATATTTGCAAGTTCTTCAGGAGGAAGATCATAAATATTCTTGTCGAGTGGATCACCCGGATCGATCTTGTTTTCAATTCCGTCTATTACCGCCATAAGGATTGCGGAAAAGGCAAGATATCCGTTACATGACGGAT
>RPRI01000048.1 GCA_003818505.1 Desulfobacteraceae bacterium
GACTCCCATCAGTCCCTTGCGTCTGCCTATCCTGTCGGAGTACCAGCCGGAAAAAACCTTGAGCAGGCTGGCGGTGGATTCCGCGATTCCTTCTATAAGGCCGATTACCGATTTGTTGACTCCTAGTACGTTTGCCAGAAACAACGGTACGAGGGGATAGACCATTTCGGAACTGACATCCATGAAGAAACTGACGAGCCCGGTGGCAAATACGTTTCTTCCCAAGCCGAAATAACCGATAAATTTTTTCATACCGACTTATCTTTGCTTGGATGCGTTACTCCATCCGTTATCGTTTTAATTCGTATGATGCCGGCTTTTATTTGATTCAGCTTTTTGATAATTTGATCAAGTTCATACTTTCTTGCAGAGACCTCCTGTTCGCTTTTTGCCCTCATCGTCATTCCTTTTTCTAATGAAGCAGATATGCCTTCGATTGTTGCATCTATTCTCCGGAGCATTTCCCACCTGAAATCCAGCCGGCTTTTGTCGAGTCGCCGCTCAAAGTCGTATCCTATCCTGCCGCATTGCATTGAAACGGCTTTGTGGAGATATTCCTTCATTTTTTTCAGTACAAGCTTGTCGCCTAAAAACTTCGGGAGCGCCAGGGTAATTGTAGATGCAAGAATCTCGATGCCCACGGGCTCGTCCCTGAACTTATAGTAGAAGCCGGTTTTGACCGACCAGACAGCCTCAATCTTAACAGCGTCGAAGGGGACGGCAAAAAGTTCTGATGAAAATCTCAGGATCGCATCAACAGTCTCGTCGATCTTAATGATGAAACGTTTGCAGGCGTTCTCGAAAGATTTCGCAATCCGCTCATCAGCCTCAGCGCGCCAGGTGTTGAAGGAGTTTTTTATGCAAATAATGACCTGCTCTTCAAGCATGCTGCGGAGTTTTTTGAGAGAAAGGCTCCTGTTCTGATTGAACATCTCTTCAAGGCGCGTTTCTTCATGGAGAAGCAGATCCGTCTTGAATCCGTGAAGATCATCATCAAGGGCTTTGGCAAGACGAATGGTTTCACCTTTAAGGAGAATATCAAAGTCCTGCTTTTCGAGTTCAGTTTCTTTTTTTTTATCTTCAAATGCCCGTAATTTTTCTTTCAGCTCTTCAAGCGGAGCTGAGAGGGATTTAATCTCAAGCTCCAGCTCAAGCTTTGCCTGTGACAGCATACGCAGAATGTTATTTGCCGCAGATAGGATGAGAAGGTTACCCTTCTCTTCCACCAGGAATTTATTCAGTTCATCCTTAAAAACAGGGAGAAGACTTTTTCGGAACACCTCGTCCGATTTTGAAACAGACCCTTCGAGTGCAAGGCGGGCCGAGACGGGGAAAAGTTTGACCTCAGTGCCCATGGTTTCCCTTAGTACATTTTTCGAGAATTCTATAGATTCCTCCAGCTCCTTTTCGCACAGATAATCGGCTTTGTTGAGCAGGAACAGGATCTTTTTGGAATACTCTTTCACATCATGCAGGAAGTCTATTTCAGATTTGCTTATCGGCTGGTCCACGGAAAGGAGGAACAGGGCGGCGTCAGATTTCGGCAGATACCGGTACGCAATGTCCGTATTATGCTGGTAGATTGAACCAACGCCGGGGGTGTCAATCAGCCGCACACCATCTCTTAGATAAGAAGAGGGATAGGTAATTATCACCTCATTCACATCCTTCGCATTTTTAGGATTTCCTTTTTCTGTGACATATTCATGTATGCTCTCAGGACTGATTTCTGCAGCTCTGTTATCATTGAAATGAACCATGACTCTGAGCGCCTCACCATACGTTATTATAGTAACAATGGATGTAAGAGGCACTACTGAAACAGGCAAGATTGGATTTCCTAAAAGTGCATTAATAAGGCTCGTCTTTCCTCGTTTGAACTGTCCTACAACTACGAGATTAAAAGTATCTGTACGTAACTTGTCGCGTAACTCTTCACAGGGAAATCTGCGGATATTGCTTATGGTCAGCATATCATCTATGCAGGTTGAGAGATCACCTTTCAATTGGATGTAGTCTGATATGCAGGATGATTGCCCGGAGGAGGTCATGCCCAAGCCCTTTTGTTTGTTCAAATAAAAAACTCCTACCCTATATTCCAAGAGTAGGAGTCATCAGTCCGTTACGGGCGGTTATCAGGGGGACTCCATCCCCCAGCTTTGGACGTTTATATAAATGAGCAATCCGGAAAAGTCAATATCTAATCGGCTTTTATACCAAGCACTATAATAATCTCTCATTAATGTTATATGCAAGATCAGTCATTGAATATCTTTAAAGAATCTCCGTTTACATCCTGCGCCGGCAAGGCCGAAGGCCCGGAAGACGTCTCCTGAACGGATCTGAGTTTCCGTTCAATGGCTCGTGTCCTTGTTTCGGCGCTGTCTATCGTATCTGTTGCTTCAAGGAGCTTCTTCTTTGTTTTTGCAAGCACATCCCCGAACTTGCCGAATTCAGCCTTGACCGCTCCTAGAAGAACCCATATTTCGCTTGAGCGTTTTTCTATTGCAAGCGTTCTGAAACCCATCTGAAGGCTGTTTAATAAAGCCGCAAGGGTTGTAGGCCCTGTTACAATCACCCGGTATTCACGCTGAAGAATATCGCAGAGCCCGGGTCTGCGGATAACCTCTGCGTAGAGACCTTCGATCGGAAGGAACATGACTGCAAAGTCGGTGGTGTTGGGAGGATCTATGTATTTCTCCCTTATATCCTTTGCCTCCGCTTTTATGCGCATTTCAAGGTTTTTAAGAGATTTATCAGCAAGATCTTTATCTGCGGCCTCCTGGGCATCGATGAGGCGCTGGTAATCCTCCTGCGGGAATTTTGCGTCTATCGGCATCCAGACAACATGCTGACCCGAAGGATCCTGCCCGGGAAGTTTTATGGCAAATTCCACCCTTTCCTGGCTGTTCTTTTTTGTTGCCACATTGGCTTCATACTGGTCCGGGGATAATATCTGCTCAAGAATCGCGCCAAGCTGGATTTCGCCCCAGGTTCCGCGGGTTTTAACATTGGTGAGCACTTTTTTCAGATCCCCGACTCCTGTCGCGAGAATTCTCATCTCACCAAGCCCTTTGTAAACCTGTTCAAGGCGCTCACTGACCTGTTTGAATGATTCGCCGAGTCGTGTTTCAAGGGTCGTCTGGAGTTTTTCATCGACGGTTGCACGCATCTGTTCGAGCTTTTTGCTGTTCTCCTCCTGCATGATGCTCATCCGGTTTTCCATTGTAATTCGCATCGATTCCAGCTTTTCCTCGTTGAGCCTTGTCATCGCAAGAAGCTGTTTTGAAAAAGAATCCAACTGGTCTTTCTGCATGCCGGCAATCTCGGCCATTCGTTTTGAAAGGGAGTCTCCGTAATCCTTAAGTGAGTTTCCAAGTTCTTCGCGTGCGAGCTTCGAGTTATCGGTAGATTCCTTCCTGTTTTCGGAAACCTCTTTTTTTACGGAAGATTCAATGTTTGCCGTCTGCTTTTCAAGCGAAGCAAAATAATCTTTTAGCTTTGTCTCGATATCTTCCGGTTTGCGCCTTGAGATGACGAGAATAAAAATAAAAGATAAGATGCTGATGATGCCTATCAGAATAAGCAATATATTTGTCATTTCCAACTCCACTTGTCGGCTGAAATGAATCACGTCACTCCCGTGAAAACGGGAGTCCAGAAGTATTTGAAAAAACTGGATTCCCGCTTTCGCGGGAATGACGTGAAAGAGGGAATCCGGACTTTTTTACGAGTTCATCAATCGTGAATAGCAAAAAATCGGATTTATGGCGCAGGATGGTATGAGAAAGAGAGTGTTGCGTCAAGTTTAAAAAACATACTATTCTTCATAAGGTCCGAGAAACCGTTCGCCGTTAAAGTGGATCAGATGTGTCGGAGATTCGGCAATCCAGACTTCCGGCGTATCATGGACAGCATAGACCCTCTTCCGGCGCCCGCAAAATTCTGCGTGGCAAAACCTCTGAGCCTCTTTACCAGTGATGAAAAGCCTGATGTCGTTGCTTTTTTTGCCAGACCGGAGTCTTTATGCGGCCTTCACCAGCTCTCGACTTTCGTGACAAACGACTATGAGGCGGTTTCCTCGCCCTGGGGCGCAGCATGCACGAACTTAGTTACCTGGCCCTATAAATATCTTGCTGCAGGAAAAAACAAAGCAGTCCTCGGAGGATGGGATCCCTTGGCCCGTAAGTTCTTCAAAACCGATGAGTTGTCCTTTACAGTCCCGTATAAAATGTTCGAACAGATGCTGAATCGCTACACAGAGTCTTTTCTCATGACCGGCACATGGGCCACGATGAACAAAAAGATTGAACGAAGCAACGAAGCGTGGAGCAAAAAAACGGCGGAATAAAATTCCTGTCAGTATTCGGCTTTATTGAAGCAACAGCAGGCAGCAAAGAATTTCAAAGTCTATCCACCACCTGGCGGACATCAGACAGACATCATAGCCCTTTAGGATTTTTTACGGCGCAATTGCAGCCTCCGGTCTTTTTTTCATTTGCAATTTTTTCCAGAATCAATGAACGGCGGTTATCCCGATAATCTTTTTCAATATCTTTCCTCGTATATTCAAAGCAGTAGCACACCAAATCATTATCTTTGAACTCATCGGTTCCCCGTGGATAATTTCCACTCGGTTATATTTATGAATTAGCAATGAAATGAGAGATTGATTCAGTCATACGGATGTTGATTCTTCTCTGTTTAGTCCAAAGCAGAAACCCTTGCCCTTAGGGCAAGGTCAGAGTTCAATAGGCTTTGCCTTTTGAACAACCCATTTGTTAAATCCAACCTGAGTTGTCCCCACAACTACAGGAAGGAAGTAACAAATGAGTCGATTTCGCAAATTATCACAAACGATATGGCATTGCCAATATCATATAGTTTGGACACCGAAATACCGATTTCGAATAATAACCGGAGAAATCGCACAGGAGGTTGAGAACTGTATCCGGGCGTTTTCGGAGCAATCAAAAACTGAAATCATAGAATTGAATGTTCAGGTGGATCATGTTCACCTGTTATCAATGGTTCCCCCGAAGCTATCGATTTCTGAGTATGTTGGAATCATAAAGGGACGAACTGCGATACGGGTATTGAATAAGTTCAAACATTTGAAAAAGAAGCCCTATTGGGGCAATCATTTTTGGTCCAGAGGCTACTGTGTGGATACAGTTGGTTTGGATGCTGAGATGATACGCAAGTATGTAAAATACCAAGAAGTCAAAGAACGACAAGCCGAAAAGCAGCAACCAATGTTTTGATAAATACGGGACAACTCAACCTTGCCCTCTCAGAGGGCAAGGCAAACTATCCCCTTTTAGGGGTTATAACAAGGCCGGCCCCTTTGGGGTCGGATTTTTACTCAAGCTATTGCGGGTACCTCAATCCTCGTTCTTTCTCTGTAAGAAGCTTTACCCTTGACATGAAAGAATAAATTCAGCTATTTTGAATTAAATTAGAAATTTATTTCATTCACATGATAATAATACGTTTTTTCAAATAGTTTCTATGCAATGAGCCTGTTGAAGGGCACTAACTTATGATAATTGTCTCTGTTCCGTTAAAAGATATCATTCTGGATCCGTCAAAAAATATTGATCTTTCTACTATTTCCTCGACGCTCTTCAAAGATTTGCCGGTAAATCACGCGATGAAATATTCTGTATTGTTTCAGAAATCGGCATGCTCAGAACAAAGGGCATAGATTATTTTGACCCAGATAAAACCTATAGCTTTAATCATTGAAAGAACCTCAGATGAAAATATTAATCCCATTGAAAGACATCATGATCGCACCGGGTAAGCGATTCGATCCTGCTGAATATACTGAACAGGACGTGATTACCCGTATCAAGAAGCTTTATGGTGTGATTGCAGAAGTAATGGATATTGTTGTCGAAGGCGAAATGATACACATTGAATTCCGGGATGCAACACCGGAAAAGTACAAAGAGGCCATGGAAAAACTCCACAAAGGAGTTCAAGAGGCGCAAAAAGGTCAGCTTGTAAAAGCCCTGAACCTCTTTAAGGAAGTCCTTGCTGTGATACCAGAAAACCTTGATGCCCGCCGGAATATGGCAAAGGCATATCTGGAACTGAATAATATTGAGAACGCCAAGAAGATATTCCAGGAAGTCCTGCAATTGAACCCGACTGATCATGGTGCAGCAATTTCACTCGGGAATATTTACGCCCGAAATGAACACAACTTGGATGTTGCCGCATTCTATTATGACCTCTGTCTTCAACACCATCCCGATGATGCAATGCTGACCTGCAACTACGCCGCTCTGATGTTTGAGAAAGGCGATTTCCAGAAGGCGGAAGTAATGTTTAAACAGGCCATTAATGGCGGTAATATGCCCAACGCATATTACGGTTTAGCGCTTCTTTACCGGATGGCCGATAAGCGTGATGCCAGTAAAAGCGTTCTGGAAACAATGTTTGTCCGGATACCACAACAGACTTTGGCAAAAGAATATGCTGGGATATACGCCTAAGCCAAAAACCTATACAGCGAGTTGAGCAAAGGGATAAAATGATTAAGGACATAAACTACGCACTTATGCTGATCAAGGCCAACAAACTTGACGGCGCAAGGGACATATTGGAGGAACTTCTAAAGAGTGACCCTCAGGACAAGGACATCCTTTATAATCTCGGCATGTGCTATACAGAATTGGATGAACCTGATAAAGCTGTAAAAACCCTGTCCGAATGTGTGCGATGCTATCCAAATTATTCAAACGCTTATGTGGCGCTGGGATTTGCCCACTCACGGCTTGCTGACGATAAAAAGGCCAAAGAATATTTTCTGAGAGCACTGGAGATAGATCCTGTAAATTCATACGCACTTCGAAATTTAGGCAGTATTTACGGAAATGAAAATGATTACGAAAAGGCTATAGAATGTTTTGAAAAATCATTTTCGATAAATCAGGAAGACCAACTGACGGCGTATGGCTTGGGCTATACTTATTACCATACAGGAAAACTCGATAAAGCCGTTGAGTATTTTAAAATTGTAATCGCACTGGATGAATCAACAAAAATTGCCGGCCTTGCAAAAAACCTAACCCGTGAAATTGCTGAGATCAACCTGAAGTCACAAGGTTTCAGAACAGATGCCATGTTCTATTGCCTGGGAGCCTTACAGTTCTTCGATGGCAAAAAAAGCGAAGAAATTAGAGAAGTCGCTTTTGAAATCGGTCTTAAAGGAACGCAGGGATTGGATATAAATAATCCCGATAAAAAATATACGCTTACCTCCATGTTAGGCACTTTCACCGGGTTACAGCTCGTCAGCTATATGTATGTGGGTTTCAAAATAATTGAACCGAGTATTGACACCGGTTTGGATCTCTCAAAGGAATACAAGGAAGCCCTCAGACTATTTGTACAAGAAAGTTCTTATGGATATACAATTCATTGATCCTGTCCTCGAAGTCCTTGAAGAAGTTAAGAGCATAACCGGCAAGGGAATCGAATTCATTCAAAAAGAAAACCTGCCAACCTATGCTGCGCTCCAAATGGCAAGAATAAATATGCCATCTCATCTCATCTATTATAAAAAAGAACACGATGAGATCATCAACCATCTTATCGTGCATGAATGTGGGCATCTTCTAAGAACTTTCAAGTGCCCAGAGAATCTAAGGCTCATACCTTACAGCAATCAGAGGTTAAAATATGATGCTCTTAAAAAAATAGAAAATGAGATCGAAGGCATTAAGAAGATTCTCTCCGAGGATCAAATAGCACATATTATCAATCTCTGGTACGATGGGCTTATCCGGCAGGTAACTAATTTTCCTCCTGACATAATGATTGAGAAGTGGATTTATAACCAGTTCCCGATGCTCAGATCTCTTCAATTGAAATCGATAAAAAAACAGCACGCCGACTCAGTTTCAGGCCTAACGGAAATAGTCCGCAAAATCACACCTTATACCATTCTTTTCGCATCAAACGTGATGAATTATGCTTTCTTTCGTATTCTAGGCCTGCATATTGGACAGAATTTTACACGTCAATATAGCTCAACTAGTTACATCGGAAAGGGAAAGGAACTTGCGGCCATAACTGAAAAAGATTATATAAACAGTCATGAAGGTGATAACATAATGATTGAAAAGTGGGCCAATTATTTGAATATTTCCGATTGGTTCAAATGGCGTGATTTTGAGGATGTTCCTCCGGATTATGGCAAAGAGACATCGGTGAATAATTCGAAATGAAGAGTATATTTTTCTTCTATTAACCATAATGAATAATGGATGATATCAAAAAAATAATTGAAGAAATCGTAAAGTTCAGAGATGAACGTGACTGGAAGCAGTTTCACGATTCAAAAAACCTTTCCACCGCAATTTCCATTGAGGCTGCCGAGCTAAATGAACTGTTTCTATGGAAAACAGCTGAAGAGTCTGAGCAGGTTGATAAAGCAAGGATCAAAGAAGAACTGGCAGATATCCTGATTTTCTCTCTATTGCTGGCACATAAGCACGATTTTAACATTAAGGAAATCATTATAGAAAAGATTTGTAAAAATTCAAAGAAATACCCTGTCGATACAGCAAAAGGGTCGGCCAAAAAATATACTGATTTATAGAGACTTTGTAATTTAAAACATTTGCAAATGGCAACGGAGCTTCAATAATCTGCTTCACTCGGAGCTAAGCTGGTGATTGTTTACTCTTTTACGAAAGCAAAATTTCAAGAAGACGTCATGACAAATGACATCGGCAATATTATTTATGATAGATACAAGGCCGCAACAGGGAGGAAGACAGGAAAGTCAGAAATAGATTCTTGGATTAACTCACTGCCGTTCATGGATCGCGTATTAGCCGACAACGATATCCCGAGTGACGCAGGAGTTACGATAGAGTTTCATATACCGCAATCGTCCAAACGCATCGACTTTATATTGACGGGGACGGATGAGCAAGATCGTGAATCAGTAATTCTTATAGAACTCAAGCAGTGGCAACATGCGGCTATGACTACGAAAGATGCAATTGTTATAACCAGTTTTCAATACGGAGAAACAGAGACACCACATCCGTCATATCAAGCATGGTCATACAAATGTCTTCTAGAAGATTTCAACCAGACCGTGCAAGAAGAAAAAATACAGCTTTATCCCTGCGCATATCTTCATAATTATGAGCAAGACAAAGTTATTACCAACGACTTTTACAGCGAACACATTCAAAAGGCACCACTTTTTCTTAAAGGCGATGCTCTAAAGCTACGCGAGTTCATAAAAACCAATGTTAAATATGGCGATAAAAAGCAAATCATGTGCCGTATTGATAACGGCAAGTTAAAACCATCAAAGAACCTTGCTGATCATCTTTTGTCCATGCTTAAAGGCAATAAAGAGTTCGTTATGATAGATGACCAGAAAGTCGTCTATGAAACTGCCATCAGCTACGCTAAGAAATCTTCCGCAAAAAAGAAAAATGTACTGATAGTCGAGGGCGGTCCTGGTACTGGAAAGTCAGTTGTGGCGATTAATTTGCTTGTTGAACTAACAAAAAACAAAGTTGCACAATACGTTACCCGAAACTCGGCACCAAGATTAGTTTACGAGGCCATGCTCACCAATTCATTTAAAAAATCACGTATATCAAATATGTTCAAAGGCTCGGGCTCTTATTATTCAATGGCAGCGAACAGTTTTGATTGTTTGATCGTCGATGAAGCACATAGGCTCAACGCAAAGGGTGGCATATTTAACAATCTTGGTGAAAATCAGATTAAGGAGATAATCAGCGCCAGTAAATTCAGTATCTTTTTTATAGATGAAGATCAAAAAGTAACGCTCAAAGATATTGGAGACAAAGAAGAAATTCGCTGTTGGGCAAAAGAACTCAAAGCAAATGTTACCGAACTAAAACTTGAGTCGCAGTTTCGATGCAATGGTTCAGACGGATACCTTGCTTGGCTTGATAATACGTTACAGATTCGAAAAACAGAAAACGACACGCTTAAAGCTAATGAATATGATTTCCGCATAGTTAATAGTCCATCTGAACTGCACAATATTATCCGCGAGAAGAACAAGGAAAAGAACAAGGCTCGATTGGTCGCAGGTTACTGCTGGAAATGGATAAGCAAGCGCAACCCCCAACTCAAGGATATTGTTTTGGGGGGTTACGAGGCGACGTGGAATCTCGACACCGACGGGCAAGCTTGGATTATCAAACCCGATTCAGTCAGCGAAGTCGGCTGCATACATACCTGTCAGGGTTTAGAATTAGATTACGTTGGTGTGATAGTTGGCCCTGACTTGATAGTACGAAATGGCAAAATCATTTCACAACCCAAAGAGCGAGCCAGCACGGATAAATCAGTTCACGGATGGAAATCTCTTTTTCGAGTAAAGCCAGACGCTACAATGGTGCATCTCGATACGATCATCAAAAACACTTACCGAACGCTCATGACCCGTGGACAAAAAGGCTGCTACGCTTACTTTGTTGATGACGAAACACGGCAATATTTTGAGAAATGCATAGAGACTTCGGCTATCACCAAGGAAATTACCCTTGCTGAAATGCTAACTAAAAAAACTCAAGCATCTGTTATTCTACCATTCAGGCGATTGTCGCTCAAGGAGGTAAGGCCTTTTGAAAATTGTGTCCCTCTGTATGATCTTAAGGCAGCAGCCGGTGAGTTCAGCGATGAACGACAGATTAAGGAACTGTATAATGAGTTAAGTAATGAATATATTTCAGAGCATGACTGGGTTGAGCTCCCCGACGCATTCAGACCAAGGCGTGGGCTCTTTGTAACCCAGGTTGTTGGTGAATCAATGAATCGCCGTATACCGAATAGAGCCTGGTGTCTCTTCAAATTAGATACTGGAGGTACCCGGCAAGGAAAGGTTGTACTTGTGCGGCATCGTGAAATTGCCGATACCGATACTGGTGGTCACTATACAGTCAAGGTTTACGAAAGCGAGAAGGAGGAGTTCCCAGATGGAACATGGAGACATACCTCCATTATTCTCCGGCCGGATACAACAGCCTCAGGATATGAACAGATTATCCTCAGTGAGGAGCAGGGTGATGAATTGAAGGTGATTGCGGAACTGGTGGCTGTGCTCGGTTGACATTAACTATTATTTATAATTTTGCGACACTCGTCATAACATGCCTCTTCAAATTGCATATTCAAAATCCCTTGTAAAAATCCTGTTCGGCTTATATCTTACCTATGGATAACAATTTCCGGATAACAAACTGATGCGTATATGCAATGCGTCCAGGACGCACGGGAATTTTGACGGGTCTGTTGTAATGCGGGATCAAAAAATCACATTATGCCTGTTTTGTCAATGAATTGTGAAGGAACGTTTAAAAAACATAGAATACGTCAAAAGGGTTTGATCTTTAGGGATAAATATAAGACAATGTGTTCGGATTACCTCCGAAAGAGTTGGTGATCCAGGGTTCAAGGATTGAAGTGACCGGAAAAAGCTTTCTATGAAAATTCGGATGGGGAATATGAAGAGGCAGTCCTTTTGCATAACATTAATTATCTTCCTGGCCTTTTTTGCGGGATTGTCTCTTTCCGATGTGGTTGAGATAATACAGATACGTTACAGAAGCGCCAATGATGTTCTCGGAATTGTCGAAAAACTGCTGACAAAGGACGGCTCGGTTACGATGGATGAGCGGACAAATTCACTTGTTGTGAAAGACAGCGAGGAATCGGTCGGCAGAATATTAAAAATCATCTCAACTTTCGATAAAGCGATAGAGATGGCAAAGATCAGGGTGAGGTTCAATGAGAACGAATCCGAATCGGGCCGCCAGATTGCGGCAGGAGGTTCTCTCCACGGGAAAAACTGGAAAATTTCGTCCGGAACTAAAACGAACGGCGTGGAAGTTCGTGCAGGGGATGTCTCTAAAAGCAGACAGACCGGATCCGAATATTTTGTGAGCGTTGCTTCGGGAAGTCCTGCCTATATCGTAACCGGCAAAAGCATCCCGTACAGGGAAAAATGGATGCGTATAGGGGGAAAGCGTGTGCTTGCCGGTGATTCAGTGCACTTTGAGAAAATAGAGACCGGCATTGAAATTATCCCTGTAATAGCAGGCGATCATGCCGATATAAGAATCGTTCCGAGAATTTCGGATGGGGGAGGAGAAGGCGGTATCATCCGTTTCTCCGAAGCTTCAACAAGGATGACGGTTCCTCTTGGAAAATGGGTGACAATAGGCGGCGCGGATCAAAAAGAGAATGAGGTTTTAAACGCCGTCCTGGAAAAGGGAAGCGGAACACAGAGCTCTTCTTTTTCAGTTTCCATATTGATTGAAAAATAATTTTGACAGCTTCGTAAAAAGTCATTCTGCTTAAGTTGCGCTTCCTCTTTCGTCATTGCAGTGTACTTATATGTACGCTTCATTCCTCAAGATTCGCGCGCCTTGCATAATGAGCTTTTTACTTTGCCGTCGGGAATGTTGCTTTTTATAATTTTACAGGAGGTTACTTGAAGAAGCTGAAAGGTTTTCAGAAACAGTATTTAAAAGGATTGGCGCACGGGATCAAGCCGTATGTCTTTATCGGTCAAAAGGGGATAACCGAATCTCTTCTGAAATCGTTGGACGAAGCACTCGACACGCACGAACTCATAAAGGTCAGGTTCATCGATTTCAAAGAAAAGGATATGAAAAAAGAGATAACGGCTGAAATCGAAAAGCTGGCAGCTTGCGATCATGTCGGCACTATCGGCCATGTTGCCATACTTTACAGGCAGCAGAGGAATCATGAAAAACGGAAGATTATAGTTCCTGATGAACAAAGGGTTCAGGGGATCGAGGGTTCAAGGGTTCAAGTGAAAAGGTAAAAATCCCGTCACTCCCGTGAAAACGGGAGTCCAGAAATATTTGAAAAGACTGGATAGCGCTTAAGCTTTATTGCGTACCCCGCTTTCGCGGGAATGACATAAAAAGGCAAATACGGACTTTTTACGAGATCATCAAAAGATGACTACTGCGTAAAAACAGGAGGATGAAATGGAAGAGAGAACAGGATTGGTCACAATGAGAGGGAATCCAATGACGCTTGCAGGACGTGCTTTGAAAGTCGGAGATAAGGCGCCTGATTTTGAAGCAACCGGCAATGATATGAAACCTGTAAAATTTTCATCATTTTCCGGCAGGGTCTGCGTCATATCGTCGGTTCCGTCTCTTGATACTCCTGTATGTGACATGGAGACAAGAAGATTCAACAAGGAAGCCGCCGGGCTTGGATCAGATGTTGTTATTCTTACGATCAGCATGGATCTGCCCTTTGCACAGAAAAGATGGTGCGGGGCTGCCGGCGTCGACAGGGTGATAACCCTTTCTGATTATAAAACGGCTGATTTCGGGATGGCTTACGGTGTTCTGATCAAGGAAATAAAGCTTCTTGCAAGAGCTGTTTTTGTCGCTGATAAAAAAGGGGTGATCCGGTATATCCAGATTGTAAAAGAGGTGGCAGATGAGCCTGATTACAGCGCCATATTAGATGCAGTCAAACGACTTGAGGCCTTTGCTTAACATCTGCCCTGTTGTCATACAGAGTATGGGTAAATATCTATACGAATATCGAATATCGAATATTGAACTTCCAAGTCCCTCTGTCCTGACATGACAATAACCGGTTGTACAACGCTCTTAGCTTAAAATTTCTGATAAAAGTCTTTTTTACGCGCGATATCAATTTCCCCGGATCCTTTTTCGAAATTCGATATTCGGCTTTCAAGCGACTTTGATTGCGGAGTAAAGCGTCCATATTCCAACAGCGACAAAAAAGACTCCGGCGGCTATTTTGATATAGTGTGCGGGAATGAACCTGCTGAAAGCCGTTCCCAGAAGGACTGCGATGAGCGAAGAAAGAACGAGAGCGCCTGCGGATCCCAGGAAAACGGCAAGTTTTGAATCGCCGCAATCGGCGGTGAGGCAGAATGTGGCAAGCTGGGTTTTATCCCCCAGTTCAGCTAAAAAGACCATAATGAATGTGGTCGTCAGTATTTTTATATCCATTGAGAGTTTTTCTCCGGTTATGCCGTCGTTTAAAAAGAACTGTAACATTGAAATGCCGTGACCGGCATAAGGAGCCGTAACGAAATGGTCAGAAATGTAATGGTTATTTCGTAACGGCTTCTAACTCTGTAAAAGCTTAATCGCTTTCTGCACGATATTATCGGCGGTGAAGCCATAATTTTTCATCAGCGTTCCGCCCGGAGCTGATGCTCCGAAACTGTCTATCCCTAACATCTCACCTTTTTCCCCTGCGTACCGCTTCCAGCCTGTTGAAATTCCGGCTTCAACGGTTATGCGGTTTTTAATTCCGGCCGGGAGGACTTCTTCCCTGTATTCCTCCCGTGTTTTTTCGAAAAGCTCCTGGCTCGGCATGCTGACAACCCTGACTGAAACACCCTTTGCTGTAAGAGATTTAGCAGCTTCAAGGGCGATATGAACTTCCGAACCGGTTGCTATTATTATCAGGGAAGGCTTTGAACCGGAATCGGAAATGATGTATGCGCCGTTTTCAAGAAGGCTTGCCGGATTCGATCCGGTTCTTTCGATTACCGGAAGGTTCTGGCGGCTCAGGATGAGAGCAATCGGCCCTTCCATACATTTTAAAGCAAAACGCCAGGCCTCTTTTGTTTCATTGGCATCGGCCGGCCTGATGACGGTTAAACCCGGGATGGCTCTTAGGCTGCAGACATGCTCCACCGGCTGATGGGTGGGTCCGTCTTCGCCAACCGCTATGCTGTCATGGGTGAATACGTATATGACCGGAAGCTTCATGAGCGCGGCAAGGCGTATCGAGGGGCGCATGTAATCCGCAAAAACGAGGAAGGTTCCGCCGAAGGGTCGGACTCCCCTGTGAAGAGCCATCCCAGAGAGGATAGCGCCCATTGCGTGTTCTCTTACCCCGAAGCGTATGTTCCGGCCATGGTAACTGTCTTTTTGAAAATCGCATGAATTTTTTATGATCGTGTTGTTCGAAGGTGCGAGATCCGCCGATCCGCCGATGAGGCTCGTTACTTTTCCGGCTAAGGCGTTAAGAATTTTTCCGGATGCCGATCTTGTCGCAACAGCTCCGTCTTTTACGGAAAAGTCAGGGAGTCCGCCGTCCCAGCCTTCGGGAAGCTTCCTGTTTATTGCATCCATAAGTCCAGCCGCAAGGTCCGGGAATTCTTTTTTGAATGATTTGAATCTCTTAAGCCATTTTGATTCTGCTTTATTGCCTGTTTCAATGCATTTGCGGCAGAAAAGAAGGGCACCATCGGGCACGCAGAACGCCGAATCGGCCGGGCATCCCAGGTTCTTCTTTGTAAGCCGGATCTCTTCTTCACCCAGTGGTGCGCCGTGCGCCTCAGCCGAATCCTGCTTGTTCGGGCTCCCGTATGCTATGTGAGTTTGCAGCATGATCAGGGAAGGTCTTTTCTTTTCAGCCTTTGCTTTTTTAAGGGCTTTCAGGATTGCATCAACACTGTTGCCGTCTTCAACTTTCTGAACATGCCAGTTATAAGATTTAAACCTTGCTGCGACATCTTCGGTAAATGTGATGCCGGTACCGCCTTCAATCGAAATTTTATTGTCGTCATAGATGCAGATTAGTTTTGAAAGGCCGAGGTGTCCTGCAAGGGATGCTGCTTCTGACGTGATCCCTTCCATCATGTCGCCGTCACCGCATATAACATATGTATAATGATCAATGATATCATTATGTTGTTTGTTATAACATGCGGCAAGATGTCTTTCGGCCATCGCCATTCCGACGCCGTTTGCGAATCCCTGGCCAAGAGGCCCTGTTGTTGTTTCAACTCCGGGGGTGTGCCTGTATTCCGGATGGCCGGGCGTTTTGCTGCCCCATTGTCTGAAATTTTTTATATCATCAAGCGACAGATCGTATCCGGTAAGGTAAAGCATGCTGTATAAAAGCATGGAGGCATGACCGCCTGACAGTATAAACCTGTCTCTGTTGAACCAGCTGGGGTTTGAGGGGTTGTGCTTCAGGATGCGTGTCCATAGAGTGTACGCAGCAGGAGCAAGGCCCATGGGAGCGCCGGGATGCCCTGAGTTTGCCTTCTGGACTGCGTCCATGGAAAGCGAGCGAATCGTGTTTATGCAAAGAAGGTCCAAATCGTTGCTGGTTGGGGATGTTACGTCTGCCATCTGAATTTCTCCTGTTTATGATCGGGTTTTTCATATCGTTCGCACATAGTGCATCGATATTCGAAATTCGATATCCGATATTCAAACTGTGATTTGTTACACTTCTTTTAAATCAGATGCAATAATTTTGACAAGTTCGGAAAAATCATAAAGCCCTCAGCCATTCGGGTTTTAAAGATACTTTGCCGGCAAGCGCCATGTCGATAAGTTTTATTGTTGCCTCTTTATCTTTCGGCAGCCTTGCCTTGATCGGAAGGTAGTTAGAGGCATGGTTTGCATGAAACTGGCCCTTTGTCAGGTTTGTGGCATTTATCATGGCCCGGAGTTCTTTTAACATTTCATCAGGTTCGATAAGGATAAATTTGCCTGCTTTGTAATCGTTATACAAAGGAGTGCCGGGTATAAGCATGAGGCTCAAGGCGCCGACATATTCCGGATCTATTGCAGAAAGAACTCTTCCTGTTTCCTCTGCGTGAATTGTTGAACGCTCTCTTCCTGCAATTCCCAGAAGAACAGTTATTGAAAGTTTTATTCCGGCTTCCCTTGCTTTTCTTCCCATCTCTATCATCTGTCCGGAAGAGGCCCCTTTATTTATGCTTTTCAGGGTTACGTCATCGCCCGTTTCAAGCCCCATGTAGGCAATGCCTATTCCGTGCTCCTTTAATGCTTTCAGTTCATCGGGTGTCTTCAAATTAATACTTTTGGCGTTGGCATAGAGACCAACCCTTGTAACCCATGGGAGCTGTTTTTTAATTTCTGAAAGAATATTGATAAGCCTCTTCTGCGGGATTATGAGCGCATCTCCGTCGCACAGAAAGACCCGGCGTTGTCGCCTGCAATAAGTTGCAGCAAACGCGATATCTTCCATTATGATTGAATCCGGTTTAATCCGGAAGCGCTCACCGGTGTACGTACCGCAGAAGGTGCACTTGTTCCGCGAGCATCCGACTGTTATCTGAAGCAGGATGCTGTCGGCTTCGCTTGGAGGGCGTATTATGTTGCCTTCATAATGCATATTTTTTTATACCTTAAAATCAGGACAGGGTCAAACTTGATACCTTCGTAAAAATTCCTCATCCCTCTACGGACTGCAACGAACCATAAAAATGACTTATTTTCTTAATAAGTCGTATTTGTGACGGCAAAGTAAAAAGCTCATTATGCAAGGCGCACGAATCTTAAGGAATGAAGCGTATATTGAAGTACGCTGCAATGACGAAAGATGAAGCGCAACACGGCAGAATGACTTTTTACAAAGCCGTCAAAGCCTGCTTAAAAATATAATATAAAAGGGGTACAAATATGGCGGGAAGCATATTCCCGACTTTTAGCCTCTTTATTTCAAGCATGTTGATCCCTATGGCCGCAATAAGGAGACCGCCGGTTGAAGACATCTGGCTTATTACTTCCGGAACAAGGAACTGTTTTGCATATGAGGCGGTAAGGGTTATAGCCCCCTGATATAACAAAACGGAGGCCGCGGAAAAAAAGACTCCTACTCCGAGTGTTGATGTCAGAATTATTGAACCTATTCCGTCCAGCATCGATTTTGCGAAGAGGGTCTGATGGTTTCCAGTGAGACCGCTTTCCAGTGAACCGACTATGGCCATTGATCCAACACAGAAAAGAAGGCTGGACGTAACGAAGCCCTTTGATATTCCGTCTCCTGCTCTTGAAAACAGTTTCTGCAGGAAATTCCCGAGAGCTTCAATCTTATCCTCTATCTTTAAAAATTCGCCTATAACGCTTCCTGTTGCAAGACTGATTATAACAAGCAGGATGTCGTCTGATTTCAAAGCGCCCTTAACACCGATCAGTATTACTGCAAGAGCTATAGAATGCATGACCGTTTCGTTATATTTCTGCGGGATTCCTCCCTTTAACAGGATGCCTGCAAGACATCCCGCAAGAATTGCAATTGTGTTCACAATAGTGCCGAGCAAAATCAAAGCTCCCTTTAAATTTATTTTATATGAGAATACAGGAGTCAGAATTCAGAATACAGAATAATTTCTATCATTTTACTGGAATCCCTGAACCTTTGACCCCTTGAATCCTTGTTGGATCACCAACTCTTTTGGAGGTGATCCTTATTTCATAATTACAAGGCTTCGCTTAATAGATGAATTGAGAGGATTCGGCAACAAAAAAAACAGGTTCTTGTTTTAACGTTAACGGTTGGATAATGTCTGACGGAAACCTATATATGCTGAGATAAAATCTCCTCCAGCTTTTTCAGATATCCCGTATAAAAATGATCGGCGCCCTCTATCACTTCAAGCGCAGCTTCCGGATTCCATTGCAAAAGATTATTTTTGACAGAAGCTGCAGGCGCGATTTCGTCGCGGCTCCCGGTTATTATGAGTTTTAAGCAGGTTAAAGGCGAAAGGAAGCCGAACTCCATAAAGGCAACCGGTGGGGAAACCATTATCATTTTCTGAACCGCGTGGCAGTGTTTTACAACTCCGGTATTAACAAAGGTTCCAAAAGAATAGCCGGCCAGGTCAATCTTTTTTATTCCAAGATCATTCATGTATGATACGGCTGAAAGCACATCCTCCTGTTCGCCGATCCCATTTTCATATTTTCCGCCGCTCTCTCCGACCCCCCTGAAATTTATCCTTAAAGTTGAATATCCTATATTCCTGTAAGAGTTTGAAATTGCCTTTACTACGGGATTAAACATATTACCACCATAGAGCGGATGAGGGTGGGTCAAGACGACACCCCTGTAGCCCGGCACTCTTTCAAGGAGTCCCTCTATGATAATAGGCCCTGAATTTAACGATATTAATTTTTCCATTCCGCCTCTTGTATCCCGTATATCGTGGCACGTTGAACATGAATTATTTAAATCGCTCGGTTTGTGCTGAATGAATATTCTTGTATCAGGCAGATAATCAAATGCCAAGTTGATTAATTGACGGTTTTGTAAAAAGCCATTAAACATACCTTTTTAATCGCGGATATAGACTAAAAGCAGGCGGTTGTGATATTAAGTCATGTATCATGCCGGGATAATAGAGACGGGATGAAAACGGAAGGGAAAGAGAAGAGGCAGGAGAAAGGTTAAAAAATGCATCTGTTTGCTGCTATTCCCAAAAGTATTATTGGTTTTGTGGGTAAAACTCTTGGGATGCTTATATATTATCTCGATATACCCCACCGACGGATTGTCAAAAGAAACTTGAAATTTGCCTTTCCCGAATGGAATGATAAGAAAATCGCAATAATTGCCGGACGGGTTTTTCAGAATTTAGGTCTTACAATCCTTGAAATAATTCAGTTGGCATTATTTTCTAAAGAAGATTTTCTCCGGAATATCAGAATAAGGGGAGAAGATCATCTGCTTAATGCCATTGAGGGCGGAAAAGGTATTATAATAATTTCAGCTCATTTAGGAAACTGGGAGGCGGCATCTTTGTTTTCTCCGTGTTATTTCGGATATCCCATAACGGTTGTTGCAAGAAGGATAGAATCAGGGATTATAAACAGTTGGATATTGAAGCTGAGGACCCGTTTCGGAAATTCGATAATTGATAAGGAAGGGGCTCTGCCTGAAATGATGCAAACTCTTCGAAGTGGAAAAATCCTTGCCCTGCTGATTGATCAGGGAACAAAAAAATCGGAAGGAGTGGAACTTGCTTTTTTCGGCAAAAAAGTTACTGTTACACCGGCTGCAGCAATGCTTGCCTTGAGATGTAAAAGCCCCGTTATTCCTGTTTTCTGTGTCAGGGGGGAAGACCAGAAACTTACAATTATTATAGAACCCCCTGTTCAATTAGTGAGGACAAATGATTTGCGGGATGATTTGAAGACCAACACTCAAATCATGACCGATGTCATCGAAAAAGCCGTGCGAAAATATCCGGATCAGTGGCTCTGGCTTCACAAGAGATGGAAAAGATTCTATCCAGAGCTGTATCCGGAATATATTGCAAGACGAAAACGCAGAAGAGCAAAAAAGATAAAGAAAATGCTGTCTGAAAAATGAGAATTTTTAATCAGGAAAGAATCGAGCTAATTTTTTCCTTTAATTTCTTTAAGTTGTATCGTTGGAAGTTGCACATTTTTATATATTCCATTATAAATATTTCTTTTTGTTGTTTCAGCGAATTCCTGTCTGTTTCATATCTTGTCATGTGATGAAAATTCCTGATTCGTTTTCCGATATTCAGGGAAGGAGTTGAGATCTTCATATCGGCGATATCGATTAATCCAAAGCTGTTGTCTGGAGTAATTAAAATGTTGCCAAAATGAATGGACCTGAAATATACACCTTCATTGTGTAGTCTGGCGATAAACGTCGCAAGTTTTTGGGTAATATTACAGTTCAGCGAGTAATGCATGATATGATTGCGAAGCGTTTCGCCTTCAAGTTCCATGTAATGTACCGCTGTCCTTTTTATAGCTGGAATTTTATAGGAATCGATGATTGTTACCGTGCTGATTCCCATACCTTTTAATTTTGCCGCATTTTTTACGAATCGTATTGCATAGGGGTAAAAAAGAGCTGATGAGATTATTCTTTTTGTACGGAACAGCTTGGTAATAGAGCCGTCTTTAAGACGCAGTACTTTTTCTCCGAAACTGTCCGAAGCAAGTATTTCAGCGCCATCACGTAGGGCGAGATATTTTTCATATGATAGATTTTTCAATTGGCAAATACCCGTGCAATATTATGGTTATTTTGAACGATGCCTTGCCGGATAACCGGGATGAATATATGAGAGCGTCATTTATGTCAATGACAGGAATAAAATGCTTTAAACATTGTCCATCTGGAAACAAATTATGGAAACTAAATAAGATTTTTGACGGTAATATATTCCTGTGCTAATCATAGCTTATATTAATACATGTCGGAGGTTATAAACTTGTTTGAAAAAGTTTCAAAATGGTCCGAAAGCAAAAATGGACTTTTATATATAATATGTATTTCTTTGACGCTTAAAGCGTTTCTTTTAGTGTCGTTTAGCGTGGTAAATAAAGATGGGTTGCTTTATATTGCTGCCGCAAAAAAATTTGCAGAGGGATATTTTAGCGAAGGTATTTCAATATATCAGATGCCGCTTTATCCCTTGTTAATAGCAATTGTTCATTTTCTGCTTCCGGACTGGGTGACAGCCGGAAGGATAATATCAATTGTATTTGTAGTTTTTACTCTTATTCCCCTTTATTTTATTACAAATGAACTTTTTGAGCGGAAGGCGGCTTTCTGGGCATGCCTTGCTTTTGCCGTAGCTCCTGTTCCAAACGGCTGGGCAGACAGCGTGATTCGGGATCCTGGCTATATATTCTGCATGGCATGGGCTGTTTTTTTTGCCCTGCGGTCCATTCAATCGCAAAGGATAATTTTTTTTGCTGCTGCAGCGCTTTTTTCCTGGATTTCAATATTATTCAGACTCGAAGGAATAATATTCATATTGTTTTTCTCATTATGCTTTGTTGCCCTCTGTTTAAAGAGGGAAAATGATAAAGTCCGTTTGTTGAAAGGATTTTTAGTATGGATTTTATTCCCACTGGTGTTTTCCACAGTTTTTATAGTTGCTTTAGGATATGATGGTATTATTTATCTCAACAGAAGCAGCGATATACTTACACAGGTGCAAAAATTATTTACTCTTGGATTCCTTGATAATTATTATCATATTTTAGAACAGCTTATTAACCTTGAAAAATATTCACTGCATCCTGGGGGACAGCAGAATTTTGCAGAGACAGCAAGACACTATATTCCGATAATCTACCTCTTTGGGCTCCTTGAGACTTTTATTGTTGTTCTTTTCCCGCTATTTGTAGTCCCGCTTTTTTTTAGCTTTAAGGATACAATGCAGAAAAACCGTATTTTTATTTTAAGTATTTATTTTGTATTTATGCTTATGGCATATTACTTCCTGATAAATATGGATTTTATACAAAAAAGATTTCTTTCATTTCCGACATTGTTGCTCTATCCATGGATTGGAGCTGGCATGCAGAGGTTTTTTGAATATTTATCCGGAAGATTTTCTAAAAAAGTATTTGCGGCCGTTTTCATTCTTTTTTTTATTTTGCCGGTGTACCAGTGCTTTGAACATGAATGGAAAGAAGACAGAAGTCTAATGGCGGCAGGAAAATGGATAGCAGAGCAGCATAAGTCGGACCGGCTTAAAATAATTACTCTGGATGCACGGTTTCTCTATTATGCCGGCCGAGACTTCTGGGTTGGAAAATATTTTTCAAAAGGCGGTGGCGATTTGGTTGTACATGAGAGTGAAATTGCAAACATTTACAACATAGAACAGATTGCCCTGAACCGGAAAATAGATCTTATATTATTAAAGATTTCAGCAAAAAAAGAACCGCCCGGGTTCAGATATTTCAAAATAATAAAGGAATTTGAGGGTGGAAAAAATGTTTCCTATATCTATTCTTCTCCTTTAGCGGCGGCAATAATAAATGGTAGTAACAGTTGATGGCATCGGTACTGATCTACAATGAAGCCTTCCGATAATATACAAATTTTTGACGGCAATTATCTGCGTTCATCGGGCAGGAATCTTACCGTTCCATTCAGTATCGATATCAAATCCGAAGGAAGGTTGGATGAACTTATATGCACAGGTATTTTGAGGCTTCTGCCTGGAAAGCGTCTGGTATGTTCAGGAAAGTGGAACGGTCTGGATGTCGTTGTAAAGTTTTTCCTTGATATAACAGACGGCAGGAGACATTTAGCTCGCGAAGAACGCGGGATAATGGCACTGGAGAGTTCAGGCATCATCACTCCAAAACTGCTCTTCCGCGGGTCTTCAGCATCAGGAGAAGTACCTCTTCTTGGTTTTGAGAAGATAATAGGGAGTGAAGATATTAAAGAAATCTGGGATAAAGCTGAAAGCGACAGCGGTCGCCTTTTTATTCTGGCTGGACTGATGACTGTTATTGCAAAACAGCATATCTCCGGTATTTGTCAGAAGGACCCACATATAAAAAATTTTCTTTTATCTGGCGGGTATATATATGCCATCGACGGGGATGCTGTTGATTCCGAACATATAGGTACACCACTGCTTTTAAAGCCGAGCTTGAAGAATCTCGGACTATTTTTTGCTCAATTCTATCCGCAATATGCAAGCCTGATCCCGGAGGCATTTAATTATTATGCTTCCGTGAGAAAATGGATGATGGCCGATGGTATTTATGAATCCCTGATGAAAGAGGTGATAAAATGCAGATATAGAGCGGAAAAAGAGTATTTGAAGAAAATATTCAGAGAAAGCACCTCCTTCATATGTGATAAAAATATACGCCGGTATTTGATTTGCGGCAGGACCTATTATGACGAGGCAATGGCCGATTTTCTCGATAATCCGGACGCCGTGCTTCAAGAAGAAAGAATTATTAAGGACGGAAACAGTTCAACTGTTTTTTTAATCCATTTGTCAGGACGGCCGCTTATTGTAAAACGATATAATATGAAAAACATGTGGCATGCCGCAAGGCGCTCCTACAGACAAAGCAGGGCTTGGGCGTCATGGCGCAATGCTCACCTATTGAAAAGCATAGGAATAAATACTCCCAACCCTTTAGCCATGATGGAAACAAGGTTTGGTCCATTAAGAAGCGTTTCTTATATTCTGACTGAATATATCGACGGAACGGATATTTACCATTTTCTTCATTCAGAAAAGGCAGGAGAAATTGATCTTATCAGTCTGGTGAAGCAGTTTGGTGGGCTGCTCCGGATGTTCGTATTTTCTTTGATAAGTCATGGAGATTTCAAGGGAACGAATTTCATTCTTTCGGATAAAAAATTATTCATTACAGATCTTGATGCTGTTTGCAAACACCGGTTGAAATGGCGATTTCAAAAGGCATTCATGAAAGATCTTGATCGTTTTATGCAAAACTGGGAAAATACACCGCATATTGATGCTTTATTCAGGGATGAGATTTCAAAAATAAAACGCAAGATGTTTTGATTTTTCAATAAATTGGTGGTGCCTGTTTTGCTGTTTTAATTGATGTCTGTTTTGCATGATTATTAGACCGGCAAATAAATGAGGGTTATATATATGAGGATTAAATCTGAAAAGTTAAGAGCTTACTATCGCTTTAAAGATAATTATACAATGGGATCCAATATATTCCCATGGATACGAAAACGAGTGAAGTCTTCTCTTAAGAAAAATATCGTTAAAGAATTAGTGCGAACTTGCAACAATTTTCTTATTCCTGTGAGTTCTATCGATTCTGCTACTCGTCATGTGCAGGTCAGAGGTTCCATTGATCTATCCATGGAATGGATTATCAAGCGTTACGTTAAGCAGGGATCAGTTGCGGTAGACGTAGGTGCAAATCTTGGTTTTTTATCGTTATGCATGGCTGAGCGGGTTGGTTACATCGGGAAGGTTTATTCTATCGAACCTAATAGCAATCTTCATCCTTACTTAAAAGAGCTTCTATATCTCAACGCTATTAACAACGTAGAAATTGTTCATTGTGCATGTTCTGATGAAGAAGGAACCGTGAGATTTGAGATAGATGAATCAGATCACAGTAAATCCAGAATTGGCGACAAGGGAGAATATCAAATCAAAGCAATGCCCCTTGATACTATCCTTGCAGAAAATGATAATATTATCTCTTTTATTAAGGTGGATGTTGAAGGTCACGAGCCAAGCGTTTTAGCGGGCGCTATTAAAACATTAAAGTCACATAGGCCAACTCTTGTTTTTGAAACAGGCGCTCATTCTGAAAGTGATATTTCAAAGATTCATAATATCTTGCATGGTGCACAATATGATGTGATCGGAGTAATAAATGATTGGGGCATTGAAGAAAAAACATTGACGGTGAGGATGACAAATAAAACACATTGTAATGTGTTGGCTCTACCCAGACGAAATCAACTTTAATCCGAATTCGGCGTTTCGTTTTGCCGGTAAAAGATGTCGCACTTCATAAAAAATTGGCGATTCTTTCAACGCCATCTTTATTGTAAATTATCAGTATATTATAAAGTACTTTAATTATAGAAATTATTTAGATAGAATGAAATTATCGATTATAATCCCTACATATAATTATGCTCATTTTCTTCCTAATGCATTAGAATCTACACTCACGCAAGAACAAAATGATTGTGAAACATTGGTGATAGATGACGGTTCAACGGATGAAACCCCGGAACTGATGCGTTCTTATTGTGAAAAATATCCAATCCGGATTAAATATTTCCGGCAGGAAAACCGAGGTCCAGCGAATGCCAGAAATAGAGGAATCAAGGAATCCTGTGGTGACTATTTAATTTTTCTTGATGCCGACGACAGTTTTCTTCCTGGTGCTCTGAGTACTTTTTGCTCTTTTCTTCAAGGAGAACCGGATCTTGATATGGTATTAGGAGGGCATCTTTCAGTTCATGAAAATGGCAAAGAAAAAGTTTATATGCCCAAGCCTTTCTCTAAAGATAAAAAGAAAAATTTTGTTGATTACATCCGGGGAAACATCAGAATCTCTCATGGCGCGGCTATAACGGCACGAAGGGTATTTGAAAATATCAAATACCCAGATCATATTCCTAACAGCGAAGACATACCTGTGTTTGCCCAAGTACTGGCGCTTTTTAATTGTGCTTCTTTTCCCAATCCGGTTTTGAAGATACTCAAGCATGATGATAGCCTGAGGAACAACACAAAATTAGTTACGCAGGCTGGAATTGACATTGTGGACATTCTATTCGATTCGAAAATTCTTACACCGGATCTTATGTTTTTTCGGGATGAATTTCTTGCCAGGCGATATCTTACCTTGTTTCGTTCATTATATATTTCAGGATATTATTCTGAAGCTAGGATTTGCTACCACAGTGCTATAAAACTATTTCCTGGATTGTTGTCGGATGGTGCGTATCTGAAAAAGTATCTGTCAAGTTTTATCAAAAAGGAATAAAACTATATCCGCAATTGGGAATGTGATAAAGTGAATAGAAATAACAATGAATAAAATCTTTTATTTTAGTGGTACGCCCGGCTGGAATCGAACCAGCGATCTTCAGCTCCGGAGGCTGACGCCCTATCCACTGGGCCACGGGCGCACAATTGTTACAGCAGTTAGTTTATATGTGCTGAAAAGTCAAGTTTGAAAAAAGCGCCTTTGCTTCACCCACAACATATAAAGAACCGGTAATACATATTACCTCATCTTTCGATGCTGTTTTAACGGCATAGTCTATAGCGCTTTTCACATCCGGTATGATCTTAATGTTTTTTACTATTTCTTTCGATGCCTCATAAAGTGTTTCAGGTTCAAGCGCTCTGTCAATTAAGGGTTTCGTCAATATAGCCCTGCTGCATCCGGAAAGAATGCTCTTTAACATGGATGGATAAGGTTTATCATCGAGCATGCCGGTAATGATAGTAATTTTTCTCTCGTAAAATTCTTTTGATAAAAACTTTGAAAGTGTTCGTGCGGCATCCAGATTATGTGCTCCGTCGAGAATTATATAAGGAGAAGTTGATACGACTTCAAGCCTTCCCGGCCATTTATTTTTAAACAAACCGGCTCTTATTTTTTCAACCGGAAGATCGATCCTCTTTCCGAGAATCTCGCAGGCTGCCAGAACAAGAGACGCGTTTTCGATCTGATGAAACCCGCTCAAGCCTGTCTGCATATCAGGCCATATTTTTCCCATTCCATGATATGTAAAGGTTCCATTTTTATTCTTTCTTGTTTTAAAACTCTCTCCAATAAGATAAAAAGGAGCCTTGTTTTCAGCAGCAATATTTTTCAGGACATTAATTGCGTTTTTTTGTTTTGCCCCAGCGATTACGGGTATTCCTCTTTTGATTATTCCACCCTTTTCGCCCGCGATCTTTTCGATTGTATTACCAAGATATTTTTTATGCTCAATAGAGATGTTTGTAATAACCGAAATGGCCGGCTTGATTATATTGGTAGCATCCAGCCTTCCTCCCATGCCCGTTTCGATGACGGCCCAATCAACTTTTTCTTTACTGAATTCGTACAATGCCATGGCTGTTGAAAATTCGAAAAATGTCGGTTCGCGGGATCCCCCCTGATGAACATTCTTTACGATGTTATATAGTTCAACTACATGTTTATTTGATATTAAATGTTGGTTTATCTGGATTCTTTCATTGAAAGTTACCAGATGTGGCGAAGTGAACAACCCGGTTTTATAACCGGCTTCTTGTAAAATTGAAGCAAGAGCTGATGCAACTGAACCTTTCCCGTTTGTGCCGGCCACATGTATGCATGAATATTCATTCTGGGGATTTCCAAGAGCGGAAAGGATATTTCTTATTGTGGAAAGACCTAACTTTATTCCAAACCTTCTTAATCCATACATCGAATCAAGACAATCTTTATATGCTTTATTCCCCATGGGCTTGATCCTGTAATACGATATTGTTAAAGGCGGATAAAAAAACCCGGCAAAATATTATTTTTGCCGGGTTTTTATTTACGATATGTTCCCTTATCTTCTGTATTTGTTTCTGGAAATTGCGATTCTTTCTCTTCTTAAAGCTTCGCGCTGCTTTCGCCGCCTGAATTCACTAGGTTTTTCATAGCTCTTTTTCAATTTAAGTCTTTTGAAAAGCCCGTCGTTTTGAATCTTTTTTTTCAAAATGCGCATAGCTTTTTCAAGGTCGTTATCGAAAACCTTGACTTGGATTTCCTTCAAATTTTTCGCCCCCTTCTTTTCACCAGAATAGCCTGAGTCCTTTGATCCTATTGCTGATGTTTATTTAATGTATTTTAGAATTTGTCCTTCTAACTTATAATTAACAGCTTGGCAAGAAAAATTATTAACAATAAATAATGACGGATTTGTAAAAAGTCTATCATCAGTCCGAGGGCGATTAAGCCCAGACCTGGGGCGAGGGTGGAACCGTTTGAATTTACATCAAGCGGCGGGAGAGGGGAAGACCTTTGCCGCCAAGTAAAAAAGTCGTTTTTTTGACTATTTATGAAGGTATCAAAAGGATACAGGGATAATCAACGCATTTTGAACCGAAACAGCTTGTTACCCCCGCTTCTTGCGGCGGGGATAACAAGCTAATTAAAAACAGACACTTTTGCCCCGCGGTCGAAGATTCCCTACTGCTTTTAGCGGGGAGCTTAAATTTTTTGGGACTCCATTAAAGTTTTGAAAGAAGTTCCGCCTGAACTTCTTTTACTCCAGGGGTGCCGTCAAGTGTAATATATTTTAAAGAACCTGTTTTTTTTGCAATATCCTTAAAATAGTAAGATGATGCGAGTGTTCCGCTTTGTGCGTCATAATAAATATTATGGCGTTTATTGATTGCAGATTCATCCTGATCGTCTGCTCTTGTTTTGAGATTGCCTCCGCAGACACGGCATTTGTCTCCATTCGGCTTTATGGCATCTATATATATATTATTTGGATGATTGTTGTCTTTGTCGCAAAGTCTGCGGCCCATGATTCTGTTTTTTGCAATCTGCCTGTCGAGCACAATTTCAACAACTATATCAAGTTTTATACCTGCTTTTTTCAGGGATTCGTCAAGTTTGATTGCCTGGTTTTTATTCCTGGGAAACCCGTCAAGAAGCCATCCGTTTTTACAATCGGGCTGTTTCATACGGTCCAGTATCATAGGAATCGTAATCTCATCAGGTACCAAATCGCCCTTGTCTATATATGCCTTGGCTTGTTTGCCGAGTTCGGTTCCCTTTGAAATGTTTTCACGAAATATTGCACCGGATTCAATATGCGGGGTCTTGTATTTATCCTTTAAAATGGCGCCTTGAGTTCCCTTACCGCTGCCGTTCGGTCCGAAAAACAAAATGTTCATTAAATTTCTCCTTTTCTTGTTTTATTTATTGGAATAGCCCTCTTATATGGTTTGTATGTTCTGGCTTAAATATAGAATTGACTTTATATTGTCAAGGATCAGGATAGTTTCCATCCGGAAATGGCTCTTTGTGGCGATCTAAAGTGTCAATCTGCGGGATTTCTTGTGCGACATACTGACCGTATGTCTTAAGCACAATCCTTTGATTTCCTTGAGCTTGCCCAAAATAGCCGATTTCCGAATTGGAAACATGTATGTGTCCAAACATAGTTTCCACACTATGGTAAGCCTTAATTGCCGGAATTGTTTTTTATTAGCTCTGATACCAAAGAAAAAGCCTCCTCACGATTTTTTATATCGTTTGAAATCCTTGATTCTTCAACAACAGACAAGATTTTTTTAAATAAAGGTGAAGGATGCAGACCAAACTCTTTAATTAGATCATTTCCCGTAACCAGCCTCGGCCCGGTTATTTTCAACTTATAGTCCGAAAAAAACTCTTTTAGAAGATACGATGTAAAACTAAAAAAATGTCCGTTTCTTTCATCGTCGATGCCTTTACCATTTATGTCTGCAATAGTATGAAGCAGTAAATCCGGAGTATTATTCCCACATTTAATAAAGAAACGGGTCAAACTTCTTTTTGAAGGGATTTTTTTATCGCCGGTGTTGTACAGATTGAGAGCCAAAATATGGTTTCTTATTATAAAATCAATATAATCAGCCTCATTGTTTGATAATTTCAGCCTTTTTGATATTTGTTTTGCCATTTCAGCGCCGATTCTTTCATGTCCGAAAAAATGAATATTCCCGTCGTCTCCAACTGTCAGAGAGGATGGTTTTCCGATATCATGCAGCAGTATGGAGTATTTTAATAGTGCCGATCTTTTTTTATCCATATCCGGTATCGATAATTTCTTTAATTCCTGATTGAAATTGTTTTTACTCAATAAGATTTCAAGCTGACTGAATGCTGTTAAGGAATGAATAAGCACATCATGTGCATGGTGCTTGTTTTGTCTGCATCCCTTAAGTGCGGTCAGCTCAGGAAAGATTTCAAAAAGAAGTCCGGTTTTATACATTTGATCAATATAACAATATGATTTCGGGCAGAATAATATTTTGAAAAGCTCAGCTTTTATCCGCTCCCCAGCTGTCTGTGTAATGAGTTTAACATTATTTCTGATGATATGAGCGGTCTCAGATTCTATTTCAAAATCAAGCATTGCCGCTATCCTGTATGCCCTGATCAGGCGAACAGGATCATTTTTAAAAATCTCTTTTGAAACCATGCTTATTTTTTTTATTGAAAGGTCATTTATTCCTCCAAACAGGTCTATAACCTTGTCTGCAGCAAGATCATAACCGATAGCATTGATGGTAAAATCTCTCTTTATCAGGTCATCTTCAATTGTATTGCCTTCTATTGCAGAGATATCAAAGGAGTCTCTTTTTGAAACAACTCTGTATATCCTCTGATCCCGTTTTCCTATTTCAACAACATGCCCGTTGACGCATGAAGCGAGATCAGAGGCATATTTTTCAGGAAACAGGAGCACAGCTATATCATAGTCGGTTGGAATTCTTCCTAACAGAAGATCTCTTATCGATCCTCCGACCATATAGGCGCCTTTTGTTTTGGGGATTGCCTGATTGATATTTAAAATGATTTTATTAGACATTTTGATTATTACAATTGTTGATGGGCTTTTTACGAGTCAAGCAACAATTGATTACCTGTTTATTCCTTGCAATAAAAGGACTATCAAAATAATTAAAAAAGACAAAATTCTTGACAGTTATAAAATCATGTTATAGTTAGAACTGTCTTTAATTTATCAAGCCCGCCGATTGGAGCGAATACCTTAGATAATTTTCTGTTAAATACCGCTGTATATAAAATATTCCTCCATTAATGATCAATTCGGATTCAATCCTTGATTTGCGGATTATGATAATAATTTTTGTGTTGAGTTGATCGTATGTATTATTTTTGATCCCGATAAACGGGACTTTTTTCAGTACCCCTTTGAGGGGTAGAAAAACGCAGTAAATAATTTCTAATTTGATAATGTACAATAATAATTTGTGTTATATTTATTCCGCAAGGTTATTTCTTTGGCAGTATATCATTTTTTGTTGTTTATTCCATAAAATAATCTTAGACAGAAATTGAGAAAGGTAAAGAGGTTACGGTTTAATGAATATTGTTGAGCTGAAGAACAAAAAGATTAAAGAACTGACCCAGATGGCCAAAAGCCTTAATATTGACGGGGCTGCCGGCATGAGGAAACAGGAGCTTATTTTTGCTTTAATCCAGAGTCAAATAGAGAAGAATGGTTTGATCTATGGTGAAGGAACGCTTGAAATTCTTCCTGACGGCTTTGGATTTTTAAGAGCTCCGAGTTATAATTATTTGCCCGGTCCTGATGATATTTATGTATCACCTTCTCAGATAAGACGATTCAATCTGAGGACCGGTGATATCGTATCAGGTCAGATCAGGCAACCGAAGGAGTCGGAACGATATTTTGCATTGCTGAAAGTTGAAGCTGTTAACTATGAAGATCCGGAAATCGCAAGGGAAAAAATTCTTTTCGACAACCTGACGCCTCTTTATCCCAACAGAAAGGTAAACATAGAAAATGATCCTGAAAATTATTCAATGAGAATAATGGATCTGATGATTCCCATAGGCTTCGGCCAGCGTGGACTGATTGTTTCACCGCCAAGGGCCGGAAAAACAATGATATTGCAGAATATTGCAAACAGCATTATAGCCAGCCATAAAGAGGTTATACCGTTTGTGCTTCTTATAGATGAGCGGCCCGAAGAAGTTACGGACATGGAGCGGACTGTCAATGCTGAAGTAATCAGTTCAACATTCGACGAACCCGCAGAAAGACATGTCCAAGTGGCTGAAATGGTTATTGAAAAAGCCAAGAGGCTGGTTGAGCATAAAAAAGATGTTGTTATTCTTTTGGACAGCATAACGAGGCTTGCACGGGCATACAACTCGGTGATGCCGCCAAGCGGAAAGATTTTGTCCGGCGGTGTCGATTCGAATGCTCTTCAAAGGCCAAAAAGGTTTTTTGGCGCTGCCAGAAACATTGAAGAAGGCGGAAGTCTAACCATTATTGCAACGGCCCTTGTTGATACAGGAAGCCGGATGGACGAAGTGATATTTGAGGAATTCAAGGGAACAGGCAATATGGAGATACAGCTTGACAGAAGGCTTGCCGACAAACGTGTTTTCCCGGCGATAGACATCAAAAAATCGGGTACAAGAAAAGAGGAACTCCTTCTTTCCGAAGAGACCCTTAACAGGGTTTGGATTTTGAGAAAACTTCTTTCTTCATTAAATCCCATTGACAGCCTTGAATTTCTTCTTGAAAAAATGCGCGGAACAAAGAATAATGAACATTTTTTAAAATCAATGAACGCATAACCCCGATAAACGGGACTTTATTTCAGTCCCTCCTTGAGGGGTTTAAGAAAGCAGAAAGAAATAATTTCTTACTTAGTGTCCATCCGGAAACTAAAGATAGATACTATTGCGTTTCCAATTCGGAAATCGGCAATTTTGGGCAAGCTCAAGAAAATCAAGGGATTGCGCGGAGGCATACGCAATGTATGCCGCACA
>RPRI01000049.1 GCA_003818505.1 Desulfobacteraceae bacterium
AATTTTAACTGATTCCGTACAGTTTTGTTGGGAATATGACATGGAATAGATGCAATCTCCATATAAAATAAATATGTTACATCAAAAAAAGTGTCTTTTTGTGAGTTTGAGTGTATGAACCAAGTTACTGAAAAACAATTTTTCTGGAGTTGCACAAAGGTCTTTTTTTGAGTTATAACACGAAACAAAAACATGTATAAAAATCGTACAAAACAGTTGCTGAAAATGTCCTGGATACAAAGCATTAATTTACTAAGGTTTTTTAACAGGATTGACAGGATGTATCGTGCCGGACAGGTAATATGCCATCGCCTCTAGTAAGGAGGGCAATCCTGTCAGATATGTTTTTGTGTTGTGGTGCCGAGTTTATAAAATTGCATATAAGGGTGGGGGAGGTACCAACACGAAACAGTGAGGACCCCATAATAATGATATGAAAGGATTATTCGATATAATGACTGCAATATCACTGCTGATTTTTTTATTGATTTCCATGATTGTCGTTTCAATTGTGATAAAAATGATCTCAAGGGGACCTGAGCTATGCCGGAGATCCTTAAAGAACATCCAATTATGGCAAAGTACAAGGAAGGAGATAATTCCAATCAGCAGAAGAGGTCATCTTGTTATACTGTATAAATCGTTTCCAAATTATAATATTTGTAGAACTGAATAAATAAATGAAAAATATAACAAATAAAATCGAGGAGCTTTTGAATAAGGGAGTTGTGATTTCCGATCCGAATAATGTCCACATCGGTGATGAGGTCGACACAGGCAGTATATCGGGAAACGGGGTGATGATCTACCCGGGGTGTAAAATAAACGGAAGCTCTGTTCTTATTCTTGAAAAAGCGAAAATAGGTTATGAAGGCCCTGTTACACTTGAAAATTGCCAGGTGGGACCTGAAGTTAATATAAAGAGCGGCTTCTTTAAAGAAGCTGTTTTTCTCAAAGGCGCAAGCATAGGCTCTGGTTCCCATGTGAGAGAAGGAACTATTCTTGAAGAAGAGGTAAGCATTGCCCATACAGTCGGATTGAAACAGACGATACTTTTTCCTTACGTGACGCTGGGAAGTCTGATTAATTTCTGCGATTGTTTCATGTCGGGCGGCACCGGACGAAAAGATCACAGCGAAGTGGGCAGTTCTTACATCCATTTCAATTATACACCGGGTCAGGATAAGGCCACGCCCTCTCTGCTGGGGGATGTCCCGAAAGGCGTAATGCTGAAACAAAGACCGATATTCCTGGGAGGGCAGGGCGGACTTGTAGGCCCGTGCAGGATTGCCTTCGGAACAACAATTGCTGCTGGCACTATCTGCAGAAAGGATGAGCTACGCCCCGGACGTTTGATCTTCGGAGGTCCTGCAGGGAGCGGCAACATACCTTATACACCGGGCGATAACCGGAATATAAAAAAGATTTTAACCAATAATATAGTTTATATTTCAAATCTTACCGCTCTTAAGCACTGGTACTCATATGTCAGGCATCAGTTCATTTCTGACAGTTTTCCCGATGCGTTGATTGACGGACTCAATAAAAGACTCGATTCGGCTATTTCGGAACGGATAAAACGACTTAAGGAATTTTACGAGATAAACGGATCGATAGAGCCCTTAAAAGGCAGATGGCCTGAATTTGAAAACTGCTTTATATCAACATACGGCATTGAAGAGACAATACCATTACGGGATTCCTTTCTTGAGATAATCATATCAGGCATCGTAAGATACGGAAAAGAATATCTGACCGTAATTAAAAAATTAAATGATGATGAAAGTGACATCGGAACAGAGTGGCTTCAGAAGATAGTCAATATCAAAACAGCCGAAGCGACAAGAATTCTGGTTCCTGGTTTATAGTTTCCGATTTTACCTTCTGACCCTTCTTTACATCCTGTTTATCATCGAAGCCATATATCCAGCTCCGAACCCATTATCAATATTCACGACAGCGACATTTGAACTGCAACTGTTGAGCATTGCAAAAAGTGCTGTCAGCCCGCCAAAACTCACTCCATAGCCTATGCTCGTTGGAACTGCAATAACAGGCCGGCTTACCATTCCAGCTACTACACTTGGAAGAGCCCCCTCCATACCGGCAACAACGACCAGAACGGAAGCGTTGTCAATTATATTCCTGTGATCAAACAGCCTGTGAATGCCTGCAACTCCCACATCAAAAATATAATCTACTTCATTCCCCATTGCCTGAGCAGTAATATATGCTTCCTTCGCAACGGGAATATCCGATGTTCCAGCTGAAAGGACAAGTATCTTCCCTCTACCTTGCATGGGAGTCTCCTTTTTCTTCCAGACGATCATTCTTGCTTCTTCGTGATAAACTGCTTCGGGAAATCTTAAGAGCACTGATTCCGCTTTCTCTTTATCCGCTCGTGTAACTAGAATGATTTCCTCCTGGATAGCCATCTTCTCCATTATTCCGGAAATCTGTCCGGCAGTTTTTCCTTCACCGAATATAACTTCCGGAAATCCTTTTCGAAGTGACCGATGATGATCTATATGAGCATAATCAATATCTTCGAGATATATATGCATGAGGGTTTTCAATGCATCTTCGACAGAGGTGCTCCCGGCGGAAACATTTTTAAGAATGTCTTTAAGGGATTCTTTATCCATATTATTGCAAATCCTGCTCAACGATTTTTCCTGGTTGAAAAACAGCTCCTTTTGAAACGGCGGGCTTTCCGGTGTTCTCTGTTTTTGTTTGCTGTACCGCCGGGATCGTCACCTTCACAATCTTCTTCTCCACTTCAGTGAGATGTCTGCGTATCGAATCTATTTTATCTTCGATATCTCCTGCAAGTCGGTTTATTTCATTCTGATAACGTTTCTGTTCATTCTTTATGGAAGCTTCCATCTCTTTTTTATCTGCCTTGGATACCAATATTCCGGCAATGCCGGAATTCAGCTTTACAATATCATTTTCAATCTTATCGAGATTTTTTATTATATCCATGATTTTCTGTGAAAAAACGGCCTCCATGCCTTTGTTTTTATATGAAAAAGCTAAGAGATCGTTTCTTAACACTGAAATCTGCCTGCTTATTCCCGTTATGGAGTTCACAACCTCTGTCTTTTCCGCTTTTTCCTCTTTTATGTCCTTTACTGAGTTCTGAAATTCGGTTTTAAGAGTCGCTGTTTTCTTTTCGAATGATTCCTCAAGCTTTGAATACTGGGAAGAAAGCTCAGCAGTTTTTTTATCGATAGCCTTCGACAGATTTCGGACCTCCATGGATCCCGAGTCATGAACCCCCATGATTTTATTTTTGATGTCGAGATAGGAGACTACAAGCAAAATGGCTATGATACAGGGAATCAGGATCGAAATAATTGTGACCCTTTGATTAAGTTTTTCAATGCGGATTTCTTTTTTCTCTTCCCTGATAAAAGCATCCGAATGTATTGTGTCAATATTGATTTTAAATTCAGGGGATTTTTTCTCTTCCATATTATAATTTCTTTTTTTAAATTAATTTATCGAGACTCACTCCCATTCAATTGTCGCAGGTGGTTTTGAGCTTACATCATATACTACTCTGTTTACCCCCGCGACCTCGTTGATGATCCTATTTGAAATCTTTCCCAGAAGTAAATGAGGCAGTTTTGCCCAGTCTGCGGTCATAGCATCTCTACTAGTAACAGCCCTTATTGCGACAATATTATCATAGGTTCGCTGATCGCCCATGATTCCGACGCTCTTTAAAGGAAGCAAGATCGAAAAAGACTGCCACAGTTTTCTGTAGAGGCCTGCACTTTTAATTTCTGAAATCAGAATATCATCAACTTCCCGCAGGATTGAAAGCCTTTGTCTTGAGACTTCTCCGATTACTCTTATAGATAGGCCCGGTCCAGGAAAAGGCTGTCTCCATATCATATCTTCATGCAACCCGATTGTCTTGCCTAAGCGGCGCACCTCATCCTTGAACAAATATTTAAGAGGTTCAACAAGTTTCAGTTTCATGTTTTTGGGAAGACCGCCTACGTTATGATGGGATTTGATCACGGCAGTAGGACCGCCGAAGGCCGATCTCGATTCTATGACATCAGGATAAAGAGTGCCTTGCGCCAGAAATTCGACGCCTTTTATCTTCATCGCTTCAGCTTCGAAAACATCCATGAATATTTTCCCGATTATCTTACGCTTCTTCTCGGGATCGGTCACTCCTGCAAGCTTTTTTAAAAAAATGCTTCCTGCATCAACAAACTTGATATTGATATCTAGATTCCGGGTCAGGGTCTTTTTTAGCTTTTCCATCTCGTTTTTTCTGAGCAGTCCGTTGTCAACAAAAACGCAGGTGAGATGCCTTCCTATCGCTTTATGGATCAGCATTGCAGTTACGGATGAATCGACTCCTCCGCTCAACCCTAAAATCACCTTTTTATTTCCGACCGTTTCCCTGATTTCGCTTATTGCTTTTTGGGCAAATGATTTCATCGTCCATGAGTGGCTGCATCCGCATATGTCGAAAAGAAAATTCTTAAGCATTTTCTTCCCCAGTGGCGTGTGCTCCACTTCGGGATGAAACTGTAGTCCATAAAGTTTTTTGCTGTAATGGACAATGGCGGCTATTTCGGTGTTTTCAGTTGAAGCCAAAACGGTAAAGCCTTCCGGCAATTTTCTTATGGAATCTCCGTGGCTCATCCAGCATTTAGTCGATTTGCCGGTATCATTGAGAACGTATTCCTGCTTTTTTATTCGAAGCTCCGCAAAACCATATTCCCGTTTACCGGCTCTTTCGACACTTCCACCCAGTGAATGCACCATGAACTGCATTCCATAGCAGATTCCGAGGATAGGTATTCCCAGATTGAATATTTTTGTATCTATCTTAGGACTGTTTTTTTCATAAATACTTGACGGTCCGCCTGACAATATTATTCCTTCAGGTGCAAGATTTTTTATTTCAACGGCATTTATTGTCGGGGGTTCGATCATGCAATAAACCCGGTTTTCACGCACTCGTCTTGCTATAAGCTGATTGTACTGGGATCCGAAATCTATTATTAGTATCATAAAGTTGCGCCTTTTATTGTAGTAATGAATGATATTTTTGCATAATATCCGGTTAAAGGCCAAATCAGCCCGCCCCATATCCCGAACCGGCTTTGGCTCTTGAGATCAAGAGGAGCAAATGCAGAAAGAGTCTTTATTGCCTGATGATAAAGAATATGTTAGACACGGCATAAAATGTCAACTCAATTTTGAGGATATATCATATATATGATAATCCAGATTTATGAAATCCAGACACCTGATGAAGCGGAATCTCTCGTTGAGGCCGGAGTCGATCACATCGGAAGCGTGCTGACTCCGGAAGAGAATTTAAAGAGACCGTTGCTTAAAGAGACCATTGATTTTGTGAAAAGTTCGGCATCGAAAAGTTCGCTGATTCTCCTTTTTTCAAATATTGATTCCATTTTGCATGCCCTGAATTATTACAAGCCAGATATTGTACATTTCTGCGAAGATTTGAATAAATATAAGAACAATCGCTCTGCTTTGGATTCATTGGTCTATTTGCAGGAGAACATCAAAAAAAAATTCACGGAAATACTAATAATGAGATCAATTCCAATTCCACAACCCGGAATTGCTGAATTCTTTTCTTCAATTGAGCTGGCAAAAATATTCGAACATGTCAGCGATTATTTTTTAACAGACACTCTTATAATTAAAAATTCAGGTCCAATACAGGATAAGCAGCCGGTAAACGGGTTTGTCGGAATCACAGGCCTTACATGCAACTGGGATATAGCAAGAAAACTTGTTGATTCAACAGATACACCTGTGATACTTGCAGGCGGACTTTCACCGGAAAATGTTTTTGACGGAATAATAAAGGTTAAACCTGCAGGAGTCGACAGTTGTACTCGAACAAATGCCTTTGATATGTACGGCAATCCGATCAGGTATAAAAAAGATATGGCCAGGGTGAAAAGGTTTGTTGAAGAAACAAGGAGAGCGAAAGAGCCACATAAACGTTAAATTAAGGGATTTTTTATTGAACTTGACTGCATCGAAAGTTTATAAAAAACAGGACAAAATCTCAAGGGAGGATAATCAATAAAATGTATGAAAGCGGCGACCTGAAAAAGGGTCTTAAAATTGAAATAGATGGTGACCCATATGTTATTGTGCAGTTTGATTTTGTGAAGCCGGGCAAAGGCCAGGCTCTTTATAAATGCAAGCTTAAGAACATGCTGACAGGCTCTCAGTTTGACCGGACATTCAGATCCGGCGATAAATTCAACGAGGCGCATCTTGAAGAGCATGAAATGGAATATCTATATTCGGATGGAAGCAGTTATTGCTTCATGAACACATCGACCTATGTTCAGGAATTTCTTAGCTCCGCCCAGGTCGGTGATGCAAAAAATTTTTTGAAGGAGAATATAGTCTGCAATGTTCTATTTTTTGGAGAAAAAGCAATAGGGCTGTCACTTCCAAATTTCATTAATCTCAAAATAGTAAAAGCCGATCCATGGGCCAAAGGTGATACGGCTGCCGGCAGTACCAAGCCTGCAACCCTTGAAACTGGCCATGTTGTTCAGGTACCCCCGTTTGTTAATGAAGGAGAGCTTGTGCGGATTGATACTCGGACTGGTCAATATGTCGAACGCGTAAAAAAATAGTGACAGCGCTTGAAGACCGGTAGCTTTACCGGTCTTTTCCAGGTATTTCCACAATGACTGTATGAATTGATTTTTTACCTGAGGATCGGATAGTAAATCTTATATTATCAAACAATATCGACTCACCTTTCCCCGGTATTTTACCCATTAGTTTAAGCAGAAAACCACCTATGGTTTCATAATCTTCTTTGGGGATCCGTAAATTCATTATTTCATTTGCATGCTCTATCTCCATCCTCGCATTTACAAGAAACTTATTATCCCCAAGCCTGACAAACTGCTTTGTGTCATCGTCATATTCATCATTAATCTCACCGACTACTTCCTCCAGAATATCCTCAATTGTGATAATTCCTACTGTGCCGCCGTATTCATCGAGCACTATTGCAATGGAATTCCTTGTTTTCTGAAGCAACAACAGCAGGTCATGAGCTTTCTTCGATTCCGGTACAAACGGGACTTCACGAATATAGGGGATTATTGGAGCGTTTTCATTTGTAACATGAATTAAATCTAAAGGATGGATAATTCCAACCAAATTGTCGATCCTGCCTTTATATATGGGTAACCTTGAATAACTTGTGCTGTTAATCACTTCTATCGCCTTTCCGACAGTTGCCTTATAAGATATTGCAGTTACATCCACCAGGGGAACCATAACGTCTGAAACATCGGATTCAAAAAGCTGGAAAACCCTTCGAATAAGTTTTTTTTCTCCTGTTTCAAGGTCGCTTCCTTCCCCATCTACAGACAGAGCAAGTTCCAGTTCTTTCTTTGAAATATAAAGGTTCCTTTTGAGAGCATCTCTACCAATCAGTTTATAAAATACTCTACTGGTCCAATAAACAAAACATGTTAACGGCAAAATAATTCCGGAGACATAAACAAAAAGAGATGCGATTTTTCGAGCTATCGTATCAGCTTTCTGCCGGAAAATAGTTCTGGGCAGGATTTCTCCAAAAATCAGCAAAACCGGGGTTATTATGAGAATTGTATATAACTCGCTGTTAACACGGAATACCCCATCCAGCCAGACAGCTGAGAACACAGACGCAATGATTACAAACATATTAGTACCGGTACTTGTTGTTGCAAGCGCCCATTCGGGTTTTTCGATCAGTTTTAAGAAACGGGCGGCCCCCTTGTGGCCACGCTTAGCAGCCTGCCTTAGTTTTATCCTGTTTGAAGAGAGGATAACCATCTCGGATCCTGAAAAGAATCCCTGAAATGCAACACATAAGATTATCGCAAAAATATAAAGAAAGTTGATCACTTTAATTCCCTGTCGTATTCGTCATGAATTTCTCCAAACAGCTCACCGAGAAGATCATCCATTGTTAAAAGGCCCGAAACTTTACCCTGATTATCTTTACAAATGGCGATATGTATCCGTTTTTTCTTTAAAATATGAAATAGATCATCAGTTTTAATATTCTCATATACAAAAAAAGGTTTTCGGCAAATTTTTTGAATCGTATCCTTAATCCCACCAGATTTAGCAGTGTTGATTTTTAACAGGTCTTTTGTATAAAGAATTCCGACTATATTTTCAAAACTGTCTCTGTATACTGGTATTCTCAAAAATCGGCTCTGCTGCACTATTTTTACAGCTTTTTCGATTGTTATAGCTTCTGAGAGGGAAAATATCTCAATTAACGGTGTCATGATTTCGAAAGCATAGGTATCACTAAATTCAAAAACATTATGTATAAGGTCCCGTTCGGCTCTATTAATTTCTCCGCTCTCATGGCTTTGATCAACGAGAGCTCTGAACTCATCCTCCATTATAGCTGTGACAATATGACTTTTTTCAAACCCCACAATTTTTAAAAGAAATACTGAGATATTGTATAAAATGGCTCGTATCGGAAAAATTAATTTTGAAAAAAAATGCAAAGGCCCGCATACAAAAGGTGCAACTTTTTCATTATAGGTCATGGCCAGTGTTTTTGGTATGACTTCGGCAAAAATGAGTGTAACCGGTGTCATTACAGCCATTGCAATCCATTCACCATGCTCCTTGTTGAATGACACAAAGAGAGAAGCAGCTATAACAGAGGCTGCGATATTGACCATATCATTTCCGATAAGAATGGTTACTATAAGCTTTCGGGGTCGCGACAATAGTTTGCCGATTAATAATGACTTTTTAGTGCCTGCTCGTTTTATCCGCTCACGCTGGATTGAAGATAATGAAAAAAGGGCTGTTTCAGAACCGGAAAAAAATCCGGAAAATACGAGAAAAAGCAGTATTATGGATATATTCAGCAGCAATTGAGATTCCTTGCAAAAGGTTATTGAAAGCAGACTGTAAATTGTTTATTAAATATTGTGATATATTACCATGTGACTGAATATATGTCATTGTGTTTTATTTGCAAGTATACAGGTTATTATTGTATTGTTGCACCAATAATTGAGCACAAAAAAGCATTGGAGGGCTTCAATAATGAATAATAAGAGTAATCATATATGATATGAGGATTTATATTAATGGGTAAGTTATTTGGAACAGACGGAATCAGAGGTATTGCAAATGAATATCCTATGACGCCTGAAATGGCGGTCATAATTGGAAAATCAGTTGCATTAAAATTTAAAAATGAAGGAGAATTAAACTCAATAATAATTGGGAGAGATACTCGTTTATCTGGCAATATGCTTGAATTAGCTTTAATTACAGGTATTAGCTCTATTGGAGTTAATGTATTACTTTCCAATGTAATACCAACACCAGGTGTGGCATTTTTAACATCTTCATTGAAAGCAAATGCAGGGATCGTAATATCGGCTTCACACAACCCGTTTTATGACAATGGAATTAAGATATTTAACAGATATGGTTATAAGCTTTCTGATAAATCAGAAGCTGAGATTGAAAAGTTGATTCTGGATAATAACCTGGGAGTTTATGATAAACCAATAAATTACATAGGCTCAGTCCGTCAAGTGAAAGATCCTCTTATAAAATATTCATATTTACTGAAAAAAGCATTGCCCGACGAATATTCTTTAAAAGGCATTAAGATTATAATCGATTGTTCAAACGGGGCAACTTTTAAAATTGCCCCGGATCTATTTTCCGATCTCGGAGCAGAGATCATCCCCTTAAATATTTCTCCTGACGGAACGAATATTAATGACAATTGCGGATCCGAGCACACTGAGAATGTCATAAAAAAAGTGTTAGAAAAGAAGGCTGATATAGGAATTGCATTTGACGGTGATGGAGACAGGCTCGTAGCGGTTGATGAAAATGGGAATATCTTGTCAGGGGATAAAATACTTGCAATAAGCGCAATAATAATGAAGGGAAAGGGGATGCTGGCGAATAATCATGTTGTCAGTACGGTCATGAGCAACATGGGGCTGGTCTCATTATTTAAGGAAAAAGGAATAAATCACAGCATGTCTCAGGTTGGTGACCGGTATGTAATGCAGGAAATGATAAAGACAGGCGCTATTCTTGGCGGAGAGGATTCCGGGCATATCATTTTCTCAAATTTTCAGACAACTGGAGATGGAATACTGACAGCTTTAAAGTTGATTCAATTCATGAAAGAAGAAGCAAAACCGCTTTCGGAACTTGGAAAAATCATGACTGTTTATCCCCAGGTGTTAATTAACGTTCATGTTTCACATAAACCTGATATAAATGATGTTCCGAAACTTGCGGATGCGGTTAAACATGTGGAAAATATTCTTGGGGAGAAGGGAAGGGTGCTTGTCCGGTATTCAGGAACTCAGCCTCTTTGCAGGGTGATGGTTGAAGGCCAATCTCTGGGTGAAACCGAAAAGCTATGCGGGTTTCTTGCAGATAAAGTTAAAGAATATATCGGATAAAATAGTCTCCATCCGGAAATTGCTCTTTAGAGTGATCTCTGTGTCAATCTGCAGGATTTCTTGTGCGACATACTATGCCCTATGTATCAGCGCAATCTATTGATTTCCTTGAGCTTGCCTAAAATTGCCGATTTCCGGATTGGAAACTTAACTATGTCCGAAATTTGTTTCCGTATTATTCTCTTCTTCCACCTAATACGCTAAGTAACATTATAAAAAGGTTTATGAAATCCAAGTACAACGTAAGCGCGCCCAATATGGCTCCTTTACGGATTACACCTGCTTCAAGTCCGGATGGCTGTGTCATTGCCATATTTTTTAACTTTTGTGTGTCGTATGCGGTCAATCCGACAAATACGATTACTCCGATATAACTGATTATCATATTCATGGCGGAGCTTTTTATAAACATATTGACTACAGAAGCGATTATAATGCCGATCAATCCCATTGTCATGAATCCGCCCATGGATGTCAGATCACGCTTTGTCGTCATTCCGAAAATGCTGCATGCTACAAAAGTAGCGGAACATATAAAGAATGTTGAAGTGATTGATGAACTTGTATATACGAGAAAAAGAGAGGCGAGAGTCGCGCCGTTCAACGCGGCATAAAGTATAAACAAGGATGTTGCGGTTGATGCCTGAATTTTATTGACACGGGCGCTTATTATATAAACCAGTGCTAATTCAGCTATAATCAGGCCAAAAAATACAAGTTTATTACCGAATATTAAATTTTGAATCTGGGCATCGTTTGAAACATAATAAGCGATAAAGCCTGTAAGTGCCAGGCCGATGCCCATCCAATTATATACGCTTCTAATGAATTCATTAACAAGAATCTGTGTTTGTTCGCTTTTTACGGTATATGTCTTCTGCATATGATTCCTCCTTTTATATTTAAAAATATTATAACACATAACAGTTATTTTTCAAGAGGATAATTGCATATATGAAATCTGATCAACTATATCAAGAAATGAAACTGATTGCTGAAAAACTGGATGTAACGGTTACTGAACAGAATTTTAGAAAAACCGGAATTAGTATTAAAAGCGGATATTGCATAGTTAAAGGGAAAAATTATTTTTATATTGACAAAGATCTTCCAATAAATAAAAAAAATGAAATTATTGCTGAATTTTTAAGCGGACTGGAATATGATAACATTTACATTATTCCGGCGGTTCGTGATTTTCTCAGTCTTTATGATAAGCCGTCGTTCAAAAATAATATGTAATTATTCAGGAGAGAGAAGTCAAAATTCAGAAGCCATGATAAAATGAAAGAGGGTGTTTTTGCACAAATTTGGATTTATAAAAATTATCCTTATTAGTTTACATAATATCCATTATCAGACGTTATGCTCAGGTGCGGTTTTAAGGCGGTTCTTCGAATTCCCCCTGATCGACTTGGCGACGCCGTCGGGCCCGCTGTTGTCTTTAGTGAAAATACCGATTTATATAATACTATCATTATGTTATAATATGTCTTTGATTATAAAATGGAAACAAAAATATATTCAGTAACAGAGCTGACATCCGAGCTAAAGAGACTTATAGAAGAAAAATATCCTTTTATATGGATCTATGGTGAGATCTCGAATATAAGCGCCCCGCTTTCAGGTCACTTATATTTTACCTTAAAAGATGAAGCGGCCAGGATCAATTCCATAATATTTAAAGGACAACTCAAAAACTTAAAATTTAATCTTGAAAACGGTATGTCTGTTATCGGATTCGGCAGATTAGGCCTTTATGAATCAAAAGGAGCCTACCAGATTATATTTGAATATCTGGAACCAAAAGGTATCGGTTCTTTACAGATAGCTTATGAACAGCTTAAAGCAAGATTATCGGCGCAAGGTCTTTTTGATATTTCTCACAAAAAAGAATTACCATTTCTACCCGAAAATATCTCTATCATTACTTCACCTACAGGCTCAGTACTATATGATATTCTTAATATTATAAACAGAAGATACCCTGATGTTAATATTCGGATAATCCCTGTAAAAGTTCAGGGAGATTCCTCGGAATCGGACATTGTAGCAGCCATTAAATTATTGAATGAATATAGTTATTCAGATGTAGCTATAATTGCCCGTGGAGGAGGTTCTTTGGAAGAATTACAGGCCTTTAATTCAGAGCCAGTTGCGAAGGCAATATTCGAATCATCCGTTCCGATTATATCTGCCATTGGACACGAAACAGATTATACTATTTCTGACTTTGTCTCTGATTACCGGGCGCCTACCCCCTCGGTTGCAGCCGAAATTGTTGTACCAATAAAAGATGAATTGAAAAATAATATCAATAAATTTAATATTTCCCTGAGTTCGCATTATTTAAGATTTTTTGAATATAACAAGAATAATTTAAATAGGTTGATAAAAAGAATAAAAAGTCCGAAGAGAAAAATCGAGGACATGATAATTAAAAATGAAGATCTATACAGACGAATAATAAGATCTAAGATTAATATAATAAAACAACTCAGAAATCGATACATGAATACACATAATAAAATATTAATCAATAATCCAGTTAAATATATAATACAATATAAGGAAAAAGTTAATAATATACTATCTAATATATTAACATTAATTAATATAATAAATATCAATAACAGGCATATTTTACAACAATCACTTGGAAAATTAGATACATTAAATCCAAAAGCTATTCTACTTCGAGGCTATAGCATAACCAGAACTATTCCTCAAAAACAGATTGTAATCGATTCAAATAATGTTAATATCGGTCAAAATCTTGAAGTACTGGTTGCGAAAGGCTCTCTAATATGCAGTGTTGAAAGGAAAATATGAGATATGGCAAAAGTTACATTTGAGATTGCAATGAAACAGCTTGAACAAATTGTCCAGGAACTTGAATCCGGTAATCTTTCCCTCGAAGATTCTATAAAAAAATTTGAAGAAGGAATTAAGCTTTCTAAATTTTGTTCTGCCAAACTTGATGAGACTGAAAAGAAAATAACTCTCCTCTTGAAAGATCAGGATGGGAATGTAATTGAAAAACCATTTATTCCCGAGAAATTATCAGAATGAATTTTATAAATTCCGACTTAACAGATTTATCCAATTTTGATTTAAATTCATACATGTCAAAAAAGAATACCCTGATAAATGATGAATTAATGAAAATTATCAATATCACACATGATTCAAGTACGTTAATTGAGGCAATGAGCTATTCTCTCTTGTCGGGAGGAAAAAGAATAAGACCTGTTCTTTGTATTGCAGCTTCAGAAGCTGTTAGTAATAAAAAAAACGACGTATTACTGGTTGCCTGCGCGCTTGAAATGATACACACTTATTCTTTAATTCATGACGATCTTCCTGCTATGGATAATGATACTCTCAGAAGAGGGAAACCAACCTGCCATGTGGCTTTTAGTGAAGCTGCTGCAATCCTTGCGGGAGATGCCCTTCTTACCCTTGCATTTCAGATACTTTCTTCTGCACAGATTAATAATAATGCTGCAAAATGGTTAAATGTCATTAATCTTATTTCGAAAGCCGCAGGTTACAAGGGAATGATCGAAGGGCAGGTGAGAGATATGGTCTCTGAAAACAACCCTATTTCATTGAAAGAATTAGAATATATGCATTCATTGAAAACAGGAGCTCTTATTAGTGTATCGGTCGAATCAGGAGCAATATTAGGAAATGGGACCTTCGAACAAATAGAACATCTTAAAACATATGCAAAAAATATTGGTCTTGCGTTTCAGATAACCGATGATATTCTTAATGTTACAGGTGATCCTGCAGAAACAGGAAAAGCCACAGGAAGTGATGAATCAAGAAATAAAAACACCTACCCTGCCCTTCTGGGAATTGCCGAATCAGAAAATCATGCTAAAAAACTTATAAAAGATGCCTTGCATGCGATCGAAACATTTGATAATAAATCTGACCCACTCCGGGCAATTGCGTTATATATTATTGAAAGAAAACGATAAAGGACAATTATTGTTGAGCATACTTAAAAATATTAACTCTCCTGCCGATTTAAAGAGTCTTACTAAGTCAGATCTTCCGGCACTTGCTGCCGAAATACGCAAACTGATTGTTGATGTCGTATCAAAAAATGGCGGGCATCTTGCGTCAAGTCTTGGCGCTGTCGAACTTGCAATAGCCATTCATTATGTTTTCGATGCCCCTATAGATAAGATTATCTGGGATGTAGGCCACCAAGCCTACGCGCACAAAATTATTACCGGAAGACGAGATAGATTTCATACGCTTAGAAAGCATGAAGGTATTTGCGGATTTACCAGGATGTGTGAGAGTGAATACGATTCGTTTTCAACAGGCCACAGCAGCACATCAATTTCTGCCGGACTTGGAATTGCATGCGCGAAATACCTGAAAAATGAAACCGCAAAGGTTATAGCCGTAATCGGAGATGGTTCAATGACTGCGGGTCTTGCCTATGAGGGCCTTAATCAGGCGGGATATCTTCTTCACAAGGAGAAGGATATCGTCGTTATATTGAATGATAACGACATGTCTATCGCACAAAACGTAGGCGCCCTCTCCTCTTTTTTAAGCAGGACGTTTTCCAAAAAATATCTCCAGGAACTCAGGAAAGATTTCGGAGAGTTATTAAGGTCTCTTCCAAAAATCGGGGACGATGTATATAAATTTGCCAAACGTTCGGAAGAGTCATTTAAAGCATTTGTAACACCGGGCATGCTTTTTGAGGCTTTTAATTTCGAATATTTCGGTCCGATTGACGGGCACAACATAAATCATTTGATAGATATACTCGACAATATCAAGCATATTAAGGAACCTGCACTTCTTCATGTTACCACAAAAAAGGGGAAAGGTTATCTCCCTGCCGAAAAAAATCCCATATATTTTCATGGTGTTGGTAGTTTTGAGATCAAAACAGGAAATGGTATCGGCAAAAAAAATGGTATTCCGACCTACACCGAAGTTTTCGGAGAAACGATGACAGAACTATCCAGGGAAGATGACAAAATAATTGCCGTTACTGCAGCAATGCCTGAAGGCACAGGTCTTGCGAAATTTCATGAATTGTTTCCCGAACGATTTTTTGATGTAGGAATTGCGGAGCAGCATGGAGTAACATTTGCAGCAGGTTTGGCTACCGAAGGATTCAAGCCTGTTGTAGCAATATATTCAACTTTTCTACAAAGAGCTTATGACCAGATATTGCATGACGTATGCATAGAATCCATCCCCGTAATTTTTGCCATAGACCGCGGAGGTATTGTCGGTGAAGATGGCGCAACTCACAACGGATTATTTGACATATCCTTTTTGAGAAACCTTCCCAATATGGTGGTAATGGCTCCAAAGGATGAAAACGAACTGCGCCGTATGCTTGTAACAGCCATCTCCCATAATGGGCCTATTGCATTCCGGTATCCAAGAGGAACCGCTGTCGGTGTTCCTCTGGAACAGGAGATTAAACCATTGCCGATCGGCAAAGGAGAAATACTTACAAGCGGAAAGGATGTTCTTATTCTTGCAATCGGACGATCAGTTTGCGAATCATTAAAAGCGCATAACCAATTAATCAAAGAACATGACATTCATGCCACTGTGGTCAACTGCCGGTTTGTAAAACCTCTTGATACAGAATTGATTACTTCCCTTGTAAAAGAAATTCCCCGCATAATCACCGTAGAAGAAAATATCCGTCAGGGAGGATTCGGAAGCGCAGTTCTCGAGTGCTTGAATGATGGAGATATTTCCGGTTTTATGTTGGAACGTCTTGGCATACCCGACCTTTTTGTTGAACATGGCCCGCAGGATCTGCTCAGGGCCAAATATAAAATTGATTCAAACGCCATTGTTGACGCGGCTTTGAGATTGACAGCATCGTAAAAAGTCAATTTTTTGCCACGAAGACACCAAGGCACAAAGAAAGGCCTGCTGATGATCTTTTTTAGGAGTCCTTCAAGATTAAAGATCTAACACAATTGTGATTTTCCCAAATGCGATAATAATGCCTGACAAAAAGAAACGACTCGATATTGCCTTACATGAACAAGGACTTGTGCAAAGCCGTGAGAGAGCAAGGGGTCTTATCATGGCCAGGAAGGTTCTCGTAAATGAAAGGATTCAGGATAAGCCTGGATTTTTAGTAGTTAAAGAAGATTTCATTTCTCTGAAAGAAACTGAGATTCCCTTTGTAAGCAGGGGTGGAATAAAACTTGAATCGGCATTAGCTGCTTTCGGCATCAATGTAAATGAACGAATATGCCTCGATGTAGGAGCTTCGACAGGCGGCTTCACTGATTGCCTTCTGAAGCATGGCGCAAAAAAGGTTTTTGCCGTTGATGTGGGATATGGACAACTGGCATGGAAATTACGGCAGGATCAAAGAGTAGTTGCCGTTGAACGAACCAATATAAGGTTCATGCCATCTGAAATGATCACATCGCTTATGGATTTTGTTACAATTGATGTTTCATTCATATCCTTAAAAATTGTCGTACCTTCCGTTTTGAAGTTCATGAAAAAGGATGGAGCAATCATAGCTCTCATCAAGCCCCAGTTTGAAGTCGGAAAAGGCAGGGTCGGAAAAGGAGGAGTGGTGAAAGATGTCTGCCTTCACAGCGAAGTCATTAAAAGCCTGTCTGATTTCTTTTCCGAAGCAGGATTAAGCATCAAAGGTGTTATCGACTCTCCCATACTTGGCCCCAAAGGGAATAAAGAATTTTTAATTTATATGAAGCTGTCTGATGGTTTCGCATAGTCTTTTTCAACTTGATTTTATTTCAATATGAATATAACAAATATAAAACCTATTTTTAAAGCAGTACCGATTAAAATACAATTTAGAGAGGAGCTTAAATGAGTGAAAGGTTAAACAAATTAAGAAACATTGCGCTTGTCGGTCACGGGAGTTCCGGAAAAACATCTCTATCTGAAATCATGTTATTCAAAACCGGTACAATAAAAAGACTGGGGCGTGTCGAAGACGGCAATACTGCCATGGATTTTGAGCCGGAAGAATTAAAACGGCTTATCAGCATCAGCAGCGGATTCTATCAGTTCAACTGGAAAAAAAATATTATTTCACTTATCGATACCCCCGGCGATCAGAATTTTTTTACAGATACAATAAACAGCATGCAGGCGGCAGACGGTGTCGTTGTTGTAATAGATGGTGTTGACGGTGTAAAAGTTCAGACCGAAATGGCTTGGGATTATGCCAGAGAACTGGGCCTTCCTGCTATTATATTTATTAACAAGCTCGATCGTGAGCGTGCTGATTTTTTACGCACTTTCAAGGATGCGGCAAATCTTTTCCAACCCAAACCGATCATTCTTCAGCTACCAGTAGGGTCCGAATCTGCGTTTAAAGGGATAGTTGACCTTATATCAATGAAATCATATATCTATGGTTCAGATGGTAAAGTAACAACAGGTGAAATCCCTGCGGATATGATGGAATCCGCAATCAGGGAAAGAGAAGTCCTTATCGAAAACATTGCCGAAGCAGATGATAAGCTGATTGAAAAATATCTTGAAGGAGAATCTCTTTCAGATGATGAGGTCAAGGCAGCTTTGAGAAAAGGAACTATATCCGGAACTTTTGTTCCGGTCATATGCGGCGCAGCAATAAAGGACATAGGAATTGATCTTCTTGCGGAATTGGTTGTCAATTGCATGCCCTCACCTCTTGAAAAAGCGCCCAGAAAAGGAACCGATCCCAATGACAGCGCGAAAACAATGGAACGGGCTCCGGACTCGGAAGCCCCTTTTTCAGCCTTCGTATTCAAAACCGTTGCCGATCCTTATGCCGGACGTCTTTCAATAATGAAAATCATATCCGGATCTCTCGGAGAAAGCGGAAATTTTTACAATGTCAATAAATCCGCAAGAGAGCGTTATAACCAGCTTCTCGTGATTGCAGGCAAGGAGCAAAAACCCATAACAGAAGCCGGTACAGGCGAGATCGTTGCCGTGGCCAAGCTTAAAGAGACCGCAACAGGCGATACCTTGTGCGATGAAAGCAGCAAGATAAAATTTGAATGTGCGAAACCCCTTCCAACCCTCATATCATTTGCAGTCGGATCAAAGGTCAAGGGAGAAGAAGATAAAATATTTATTTCTTTGTCAAAACTTCTTGAAGAAGACAGCGCTTTGAAACTCGAACGTAATGCCGAAACGAAGGAAATCCTTCTTTCCGGAAGAGGTCAGGTTCATATAGAGGTAGTCGTTGAAAAAGTTAAACGAAAGTTCAATGTCGATGCACAGCTCAATACTCCAAAAGTTCCCTACAGGGAGACAATCAAGAAAAAGGTTAGAGTCCAGGGAAGGCATAAAAAACAGTCCGGCGGACACGGGCAGTTTGGTGACTGCTGGATACAGATGGAGCCTTTGCCGAGAGGAAAAGGGTTTGAATTTGTCGATGCTATTGTGGGAGGTTCCATTCCCAGGCAATATATTCCTGCAGTTGAAAAAGGCATTGTGGAATCCTGTCAGAAAGGAATACTTGCAGGATTTCCATGCGTTGATTTCAGGGTAATTCTCGATGACGGATCTTTTCACGCTGTTGACTCATCTGAAATGGCTTTCAAGGTCGCAGGATCACTTGCGTTTAAAAAAGCTGTCCAGGAAGCAAAGCCTGTTCTTCTTGAGCCCGTAATGAAAGTTACGATAACAACACCCGATGAATACATGGGCGATATCATGGGCAATCTCAACAGCCGGAGAGGCAGGGTCCTCGGCATGGATACGGCAGGCAAAAACCAGGTAATCATTGCCAATGTCCCGATGTCGGAGTTTCTGACCTATGAACCTGATTTAAGATCAATGACCGGAGGCCGCGGCATTTACACAATGGAATTTTCTCATTATGACGAAGTTCCGGCTCAGCTTACGGAAAAGATCATTGAGGCAGCAAACAAAGAAAAAGAACAATAAAGTTAATGGTCTCGTAAAAAATCGAAATTCAGACGGCAAAGTAAAAAGATCATTATGCAAGGCGCGCAAATCTTGAGGAATGAAGTGGACTTGCTGGTACGTTGCAATGACGAGAGATGAAGTGCAACAAAGCAGAATGGCTTTTTATGAAGCCGTCAAAGGCAAAGTAAAAGAGAAAGTGGACCCTTTTCCGGGTTCACTTTCCACCCAGATTCTACCGTTGTGAAAATCTATAATCCGTTTGGTTATAGTTAATCCAAGGCCGGTTCCATGGGGACGTCCATGGGCTGCATCTATCACCTGCCTGAATTTTTCAAATATGATCTCCTGATTTTCACGGCTTATACCTATACCGTTATCTGATACATCAACTCTCAGATGTTCATTTTCTTTAACTATCTTTATATTTATTATTCCATTCCTGTTGTCACAGAATTTCACCGCGTTTGAAACCAGGTTGAACATTACCTGTATAAGCCTGTCCCTGTCTCCGGAAACAAGAGGCACAATAACCGGTAATTCCAGATTCACACTGATATTTTTTTCATGGATAAGTTGGCTTGTTGCATTAACGGCTTCATTGACTATATCCTTCAAATCGATCAGGGAAATCTGCCATTCCATCCTGCCCGATTCCATTTTCTGATAATCTAGGATCTGGCTGATAAGGCGCGTTAACCTTTTGCTTTCATTAATTATTATTCCTGTAAAATTACTGTGCTGTTCCGGACCGATATCCGGATTCTCATGAAGGATTTCAGCAAGAGATCTCACCGAAGTAAGAGGAGTCCTTAATTCATGCGTAACAGTTGAAATAAATTCGTCCTTAAGCTGATCAAGCTCCTCGAGCCTCTCATTTGCAGCTTTTAACTCTGAGGTTGCTTTTTCAAGCTCCCTTGAATACGCGATGACCTGCCTCGTTTCATCGAGAATATCCATGACTTCATCGATGCCGAGCGGTTCTTCTTTGACGACAGAATCGACCATGACGCGCGCTGACGCCGAGCCTATAACTCCTGCAAGCAGTTTCTCAGCATAACTAACAAAACCTGCATCTGCCGTTAAAGCAGCCTTCCAGTCAATCTTGCGCTTTTCGGCATATGATGAAAGAGCTTCATCGGCCCTTTGCTGCCCCAGAAACCTGCTCAGAAGAGACCGCAGATCAGGCACCGATGCCGTTCTTTTCCATATCGGAGATTCATCCGTTTCACCTGAATGCCTGAATACATCAACAAAAAGAGCGGCCTGACTGTGTTCAATCGGGGTAGGACGGCTGTACAAGGAAACTCCTGTATATGCACCTATATTAGCAAGCATGCTCCAGAAGAGTGAATGGGCTACATGATCGAAATTCTGAAGTCCGAAAAGCTGAAAGGGTTTTAAAAGCTCCATTCCAAAAGGTCCATTCTCTACAAAACTGTGGGGAAGAAAACCTGCCTGAACAAGTGACGGAAAAACTAGTGTGTATGTCCATACCAGGAAACCCGCAAGCAGTCCGGATAAAGCCCCCGCCCTTGTCCCCCGCTTCCAGAAAATACCTCCGAGTATAGAAGGTGCGAATTGCGCAACAGCGGCAAAAGATACAAGGCCTATCGATACCAGGGCATAAAACTCTCCGATAAACCGGAAATACATATAGCTTAGAAGCAGGACAAGAACTATGCTTCCCCTGCGTATTGAAAGCAGGATGCTGCTTAAATCCTCTCGTTTTGATATCTGGAAAAAAGGCACCCTTATCAGAACAGGCATAACAAGATCGTTGCAAATCATTGTTGAGAGAGCAATTGTTTCAACAATTACCATTCCGGTGGCGGCAGACAATCCGCCAATAAAAACAAAAAGGGCAATCCATTCCTTATGTTCCGCCATGGGAAGGGTCAACACAAAGGTATCGGCGTCAGCTTGCCCCATTCCGAAATGGAGAACTCCTCCAAGCGCAACAGGCATCACGAAAATGTTTATGGCAAGAAGATAGAGTGGGAAAAGCCATATGGCTTTGTTCAAATGCTCTTCATTCACATTCTCAACAACGGCCACCTGGAATTGCCGCGGCAGAAACATTATAGCCATCATTGACAGGAATATATATATGATCCAGTCGGTATATGCGCCAGGGCTTTCTCCCATTGTAAATATTTTTCTCAATTCAGGAACAGCCTCGGCTTTTCTGAAAACATCCCCGAAACCGTCGTATACTCCGTAAGTGACGAATATTCCTACTGCAAGAAATGCGACAAGCTTTACCATCGATTCAAACGCTATTGCAGCTACAAGACCTTCATGGCGCTCTGTAGCTTCAAGGTGACGGGTTCCGAACAGAATGGTAAATATTGCAAGGAGGAGAGCAACATAAAAAGCCGTATCTGCAAATACCGGTATAGCTGCAAAATGAACCGGTTCTGAAATAAGAGGATACTGTTTTATAAGGAGATAGCTGGTTGAAATAGCTTTAAGCTGAAGAGAAATATAAGGTATGATTCCAAGCACCGCAATAATTGTTACTGCACCTCCAAGAGTTGTGCTCTTGCCGTAACGTGAAGCGATAAAATCAGCTATAGAGGTTATATGATGTTCTTTGCTTATCCTTATTATTTTTCTTAATACAAACCAGCCGAGAATTGCTATAAGGGTCGGCCCTATGTAGATTGTCAGAAATCCGGGGCCTGTGTTTACGGCGCGTCCGACACTTCCGTAAAATGTCCAGGCAGTACAGTATACTGCTAGTGAAAGTGCGTATATATAAGGATTGCTTATAATGCTTCGTCCGGCATCCGCCCTTTTGTCGCCATAGTACGCAATTGCAAAAAGGAGTCCGATATAGCAGAATGAGACCGAAAGAATTATTCCCGTCTCAAGCATCTTAATACCTCAGTGCCTCAGGAGCCATTACGAAATACCCATTACATTTCCGACCCATTTGGTTACGGCTCCTTATGCCGGTTATGGCATTTCAATGTTACAGTTATTTTTAAACAACGACTTCAGTCAGGAATTTCTGTTTTTAGAGGATATTTGTTTATAATTACAACAAGAACAATCGATAATATCCAGACAAAAAAAAGATACAGGTATAAAACTGGAATGCCGGATATTTTGTCTGGAATATTGAAGAGTGATAAAATGGGATAATTGTAAAGAATAACAACAAACAGAAACAACCCTACAAGGCGCCTGCTTTTTTCCTTATCAAAAGTCATCGGCTGACCTCCCAACCTCTATAAACGAGACTCTTTTCAGTACCCATAGAGGGGTATAAGTACCTTTACAAAATAATTTTCAGCCATTTTTTCAGTACCCTTTTGTGGAATAGAAACTTGCAGAAAATTATTTCTTGTGTACTAAGCATTTTTTGCATGGAGCAAAGCCATCCAGGTAAGCATCACGCTTACCCTTATAGATTTTTATACTCTTCTTGTCAATTTTTCCGGCAAACGGACAACTTTTAAGATGAAATCTTTTTGATCTGCTGCTGCCTACATATTCTTCCTGATTATCATCCAGGTTCTGCCATATGCCTTTATTCGACAGGATGGCTTTACGCTGTGACTTTAAAAACAGTTCTTCGTATTCAACATTCGGTTTTTTGGGCAGACAATAAGCATATCCTGCTTCTATAATAGCATTATTGATAAAAGTGCCCTCCGGCAAAAAGACGTATGCAAGAAAACGGCCGTATTGGTCATGTTTTTCATCGCCGAATTCGAGGCGCACCTTTTTTAGATAGACCATATCCCTGTTTAATTCTCTTGCTTCATTTCCGAACGGTTCAGCCCTTGAATATTCACTTTCGACTTCCGGCGCATTTATGCCTATGTATCTTATTCGCCTTCCATCCGCCAGCACAATAGTATCGCCGTCATCCACCCATCTGACTTTGTAAAGACCGGAGCTCTCTGCGTAACTTCCCACGCATAACAGAAGCAAAATAAAACCAGCAACGAGTATATTGCAACGAATCCGGTCGGTTAATTTCATTATATACCCCTTCGCGCTCTGGATGCAATGCAACAAATTCGGCGCAACAAAAAACCTATCTGACAGGATTTACAGGATTTAATGGATCAACTGCATCAGCCCGCTCCTGAAGAATAGCCTTAAATAATCCTTACGCCTCAAGCTTTTCGATATTCAACTTCCTCGCCGCAGGCTGCACAGTCCGGTTAATCCTGTCTAAAAAACCTTAAGTCCGCAATGCTGTATTGCACTTTCATCAAGCATTGCAGGCAGTCCTCCTCTATCATTCGGAACAAATCCCGTAGACTTTTCCCATACCTCGTCATCTTCCATGCAGAAATAAACAAGAACATCCGGAGCTCTTTCTTTTATCCATCCTACCATCTTTTTATAAATATCTATCCTCAACGGTTTGAAATATCTCATTTTACCGTCAAGTCCCATAACGAACTCGCCGTAGGGAATTTTTGAGTCCGGAAAACGATTCCGGATTATTGATTTTAGAGACGGCATAAAGCGGAACGTGCCGATACTTATCCACACGATGTTGCCGGGAGAAACGTATGAAAAAATGCTTTGAATAACCTTTGCATACTCTTCTTCGCAACCGTCATACAGGATTACCGGATCGAAATGAAAGGCAACGGGATATCCCCAGGATTCGCATAGGGCGGCGGCCTTGAGCCTTGCGGTAAGTGAGGAGGTGCGTCGTTCCTGCTCCTTTATTATCTTTTCCGTATTCAAAGACCAAGCGACTATAGTTCTATTGTTATGGCGCAGCTGTTTCAGGAGGTCAATGTCGGTTGTTTTTGTTTTCAGCTCAAGAACAGCTCTCGATTGCTTTGAGAATTCAGGTATCAGGATTCTTGAAAGATCGGTCCATTTTTCCCATATCATGCTGTCTGTAAACTCACCGGTCCCTACCCTGGAAAAGGTTTCCTTCTTAAAAAACGTATTAATTTCTTTTATAAGATCTTCATGGTTTACAAAGAACTGCAGAACAGGGGGATGAAAATATGACTGGAGAATGCAGTATGAACAATCCATGCTGCAGAAAGTTCCAATATGCAGAATCTTATAACCGCAGCAGGTGTAGTAACTTGTTCCCGGGCATTCTTTTATGAAGGACCCCCTGTTTTTTGTTATGTAAAGAGTTTCTTTCGCCTGTTGAATGGGATATTCCGAACCGGATATAAATTCGTATACTTCGTCCTGATTTGCTACGGTTGCGTAGGGCATCTTATATCGCTGCAGCATCAATTTTGCAGCTGGAAAGTCAATCGCATTTTCATCCATGAAAAGTTTTGTAATCTTCAAATTACCCTTTAACCCGTTTTATTCTTATTTCGATATTCCATATTAGAGGCCCGATCTTCGATTATTCGCCGTACGACTCACGACTTCCGGGTTTCCTGACCCCTGCTTTTGTCTCCTTGAACCCTCGAACCTTTTTTTTCACGGCATCCCTGTAAATTCAAAGCCCAGTTTAGTCTGTATTTTTTCAATTTTCTTGAATATCTCTTTTAACATGGTCTGTTCCATTTTGGAAAGTTTCTTGGGATTAATGTAATTGTCAGGGTTTGATTTTTCATCTATGACGGATGCGACCTGTCTGACAAATCGAAGCTGCATCATGAAGCTGTATGCCTGATCAATATCATTATAATCCTGCCATGTTAACACATTTTTTAAATAAAGCTGATAAAGCCTCTCCTGCGTGTTTGTCTCTTCAATCCCGTTTTTTAAGGCATATATCCTCGCGAAATCGACTACCGGCGTCATAGCACTTTTAATATCAAGCGCATCCCGATGTTCCCCCTTCGATTCGACAACAAAATTCCGGAAAAAACCAATTGGAGGCTTGAAGTACAACGCATTCTCCGAAAGATGCCGGAAAAAGCCTGCCCATCCTTCCAGTGATTTTAAGAGGTATTTTCTCAACTTTACGGTAATATTTGGATCGCCATAAGCGCATCTGAAATCAAAAAAAATGCTTGATTTAAGCAGATCTTCCGCCTCTGCAGTGTGTATCCATGAGTTAAAGTATTTTTTCCATTCAGACAGGGGCTGGCACCATTTGGGGTTTTTGGCCATAACATCACCTTTACAAAACGCGTAGCCTGCAACATCCAGCCAACTACAGACCTTCTCTCCGAAATTTAAAAAATATTCCCTGACCTTATCTTCTTTATCTTTGGGAACATCATCAAAAATTATTGCGTTATCCTGGTCTGTTTTCAGGGTCTGCTCTTTTCTGCCCTCGCTTCCAAGTATCATGAATGCAAACGGAGCCGGAGGAGGGCCAAGGTCATTAATTGCAAATCCTATGATTTTATTCAAAATCGTATCCGAAACGGTTGTAATAAACCGGGTTACATTTTTTGCTTTTGCTCCGTTGTTGATAAGGGTCTGTATCAGTTTCGGCAAGCGTTTATTTTTGTCTATGATTTCATCCATACTGTTTGCAGAAATTATTTCCCGCACAACGAAGAAAGGAGACTGGCCCTGTGCGGTTAAAAGATCCCGGTTTGTTACAATGCCTGTAACCTTCCCGTCGGTATCGGTAACCGCTATATGCTTTATATTCTGTTGCATCATCGCCATAAGAGCTTCAAATACCAGGGACTGCCCGGATATTTTGCATAATGGCGAAGACATTATATCTGCCGCAGGAAGTTTTATATCATAACCCTTTGCTATTACTTTTTTCCTCAGATCATTATCGGTGACAACACCGATAAATTCTCCGGCGCTGTCTTTAACAAAGATGGAGCTGCAGCTCTGTTTGCTCATGATCAATGCCGCATCCTGAATCGACGTCTCTTTTCCGCAGTAGACAAGCCTGCTGTTTGTTACTGCCGATACAGGCTGGTTTAAAAACTGCAAGGCCTCTTCCTTCGGCTGAATGTTTTTTGCAATTATCTCTGCATATGATTTATCCAGCATCCTCTTCCCGAAGGTATCCGTAAAATAATCTGAAAAGGATTCATATCTCTTGCAGATATCCAGAAAACTTTTCTGGGGCAGAATATAAAAATAAGTGTTCTCATTTGTCTTAAGCGTTCTTACTGCTATTCCGTCATTTAACAGCATGGTAATACCGCCATACAGATCCCCTTCTCCAAGTATACCAATAAGCGATTTCCTGCCTTTATCTTCAAAGTACCTCTCGGCAGCCCCTTTCTGGATGATATACAGATAGCCTACCCTCGATTCGCCCTGTATGAATAAAACAGTGTCTTTTGGATAATAGACTGTTGAGAGTTCGGAAGCTATTCTTTCGATCTCTTCTTCCGGAAGAAATGAGAAAGGAACTATGCCTGTTAGAAATTGGAATGCCTGCCCGGAGGCTATGATTGAAGCATAGGATTCATCCAGCATGCGCCCGCTGAAAGTTTCGACAAAATACTCATAAAACATCTTATAACGGGTGCATAAATCGAGAAACCTTTTTTTGGGTATTATATAAATGGTGGAGTCCTGATAAACAGTTGCGGTGCGTATGGAAAGACCGGCATTCATCAACAAGGAGATTCCGCCGAAAATATCACCTGCCTTCAGGAAACCGCTTAAAACCTTTTTGCCCTGCTTATCAAAAAATAATTCAACGAGACCATCTTTTACAATATATATATTTTCTATTTTCGTAATATTCTGAACTGCCAGAACCGAGTCCTTGGGATATATGCTTATATAAACAGATTCGGCAGCCTGCTGCAGCTCTTTTTCGGGCAGCTTCGAAAAAGGTGAGACACCAGATAAAAAATCCGTGATATCCTCATTCATTCGCCACTCGCCTCCTTGAATCCTCGATCCCTTGGCCCTTCTTTTTTATCAATATTTTATCTTCGCAAATTGTGTTTTCCTCGATGCTTCACGGGCCTGCTTCAAAGTATATATCCCCATTTTAGACAGAAGGGGAATGAGTTTTGTAAACAATTCTCCTGTCGCAATTGCATCTCCAAGTGCGGTATGTCTTCCTATGATGCTGACTCCGAGTCTTGCTGCAATAGCTTCAAGATTATGATCTGTATGTGCCGGGTGAACAATCGCAGAAAGAAGCATTGTGTCGAGAACAGGATTGATGAATTTTATCTTTGATTTTGATTCCTTCATCTGAAGCATCCGCATATCAAATGCTGCATTATGCGCAACAAGAACTGTGCCTTCGGCAAATTTTCCGAATCTTGGAAGAACCTGTTCAATCGAAGGCTGGTTTTGCAGCATATGCTCTTCAATTCCATGAAACTGTATAGATTCAAAAGGCAGTGTTCGTCCAGGGTTGACAAGCTGGTCGAAGCTTTCATCACGCAGCAGGTGACCGTTAACTATCCTGATGGCTCCTACTGATATTATTTCATCTTCTTCCGGATTGAGCCCTGTCGTTTCGGTATCAAAAACAGTATAAATGAGTTCACTTAAAGGCCGATTATCCATTTCAGGAACCTGTCCGGGCTGATTGAACAGGTCAAAGTCATAAAAAACAGGGCGGCTCTCCGGCAGAATTGTCAGGTTTCTTGTGTTTTCAGAAACGCTTTCTCCTGTTGAAGGCAGAAGCAGGCGGATGCAAGACTTGTTTGCAGTATTCCTGTCGACAAACGAGAATGCTTCAGCCTCGTGATGCTTCATTATCTCTTTCAGGGTCAGAGGTTTTCCCTCTTTTTCTATCCTGATTATCTTCTTATCAAGTACCCTGAATGTTTCTATTTTCAGAGGATTTCCTTCCCACATTATATTTATCATTATGAACTTGTTTTTGCATTCTATGCTGCACCTGAATTCATGCTGTCCGGTTTCATTTTCCAGTTCTTCAAGTAAAAAAAGAAAAGCCGTTATCATTGAATAGGTATCAACTTTAATCCAGCAGGGAATATCCGGTTTAAGAAAATGAATAGTCACTCCCGGTTTTTCTTCAGCCTTCTTTTTTACAGTTTCGATGAGATCTGCCGCTGACATTTTGACCAGCGGCCACATACTGTTAAAACGGCATGAATAATTGAAAAAAGTTTCATCAATCATATTCCCGAGGGTTATCGATTCTCTGTGGATAATACCTGTAAATTCATTGAGCTGTTCCTTTTTTATATCCGGGTATTCGAGTACAACCTCTATTGCCGACCTTATTCCGGCAATAGAAGCCCGGACGCCTCTTGTAAAGGAAAGAAGAAGGGAATCGAAACGGCTCTCTTTTTCAAGCTGTTCGGTTATATCTTCGAATATAAGTATAAACCCGGTTATCTGTTTAAGATGATTCAATACAGGCACCGCTTCAGCGCGGAGCAGCTTCTCCTCACGGCTTACGGTTATGAATGAAGAAACGTTCCTGTTTGCTTCCTTCAAACCTGCAGCAATTTCATCAAGGGCATGAACCAGAAGTTTTTTCTCGATAATACCAAAAACAGAGCGCCCTATTCCAACAAGGCCGTTTTGGAGATTCTGTTCCTGCTTCAAGCCGGTACGGCTTTCAAACAACTGCCTTGCTTTTTTGTTGTATAATATTATCTGTCCTTCCGAATTGCATATAAGGATTCCTTCGGGTAATTCGGACATGACTGCAGCAAGTATATTTCTCTCTTTCTCGGACTCCGTTCTTGCGAAATGAATCATTTCATCCACATTTCGCTGGAGATTCTCATACCGTTCAGCGCCTTCATTAATAGCCTCGGCAAGGCGCATTATATCCCGGCTCCCTTCAATACATATGCGGTGAGAGTGATTGACCGAATTTATGATGTGGGTCTCTCCGGTCAGTTTTTTCGCCGGAAGAATGTAGACATGAAGAATTCCGTCAAATACGAATATCAGACAGCCGGCAATCAGAAGAATAGCGCTGAATATATAAATAAAATTCTTACTTGAAATTGTATCTATGATTATTTTTTCAGCAGGAGTGAGCTGTTGCCAGAACAACCAGGCAAGACTGAATAGCAAAACAAGTGTAATTACAGCCGATGTGGCGACAAACCACCAGAACTTGTTAATGGGATTCATTTGTTATGTTCCAGTACTTCTTTGACTTTATTTATTATTTCAATATTGGCAAAAGGTTTGGTTATATAGGCATCGGCACCTAATGCTAAACCTTTTGCAATATCCACCTCGCGCCCCATGGCGGATACAAAAATAATCTTAATGTCTTTCCAGTTGGGGTTGCTTCTTATCATCTGGCAGACTTCGAAACCATCTATTATCGGAAGCATGATATCAAGAAGAATAAGATCCGGGTTGAAAGATATGATTTTTTCTATCGCCTCCTCACCGTTATATGCGGCCATGACCTGATAGCCCTTCTGTTCCATCAGAAATTCAAGGGGAACGACAATACTCTGTTCATCATCTGCGATCAGTATTTTTGGCTGCATACATATCCTTAATTTTATCACGATTTATCTGGCGAATATAGTTTTCTCCACATTTATATGAGAATAAAGAAGTCGGAATACAGAAGGTAAACAATAGCATGGTTATTCCGGCTCCTGTATTCACATGCTTCGTTATGCCGCACAGAGCATGGCTGTCATCAGGAGAAAGGGCTCGATATCTCTATGGAGTTCTGACAGGCTTATATTTTTCACTCGAACCCTTGAATCCCTGAATCCTCGAACCCTTATAAAATTACCGCTCCCTTGGAGGTAACTCACAAAAAATTATCACCAGAAAAGGGGGCGTATTATTTTATTATTATCCTCCTTTTACAACTACCATCCTTTCCTCCTCAGCACGAAGGATCTGCGCTTCACTTACTGTGGATAGTTCGGATTTAAAACAAAGTGCCCACATCAGAATTATTCCTAATGTCCACCAGACAATCTGCCATGACCAGAGAGGCGGAAATCCGGCAAAGGAAAAGGCGCTGTTCCCGAGAAGACAGGCAGGACCAATCGCGAAGAGAAACCAGACAGGCACGGCTATTTTCATAGCTTTCCTCCACCTCTTTCCGGACTCAGAAGGAAAATCAATGTTGTCGAGGAATAAGCGCACCTCAAGCTGTCTTTTCAATGTCTTTTCGGAATCCCTGATCCGGATCAATCTGCACGAGTAAGAAACCAGCAAACCTGAAAATAAACCCCAGAATGAGCAGTGCATGGAAAGCGGATTTGGCCATACCGCATATGTAAGCACAATAACAATCATCCCTGAAATAACACCCAGGACTGCACCTTTGGATGGAAATCGGAAACCCCATATTATTCCCAGGAGGAGAATATAAAGAATAAATCCAAAGGCTGTCGCAAGAGCTCCCAGTATAACAAGCGCGGCCGTTGACGTAAGTCCTACAAAAAGGGCAATGCCTGTGAGAAGAGTCGCACATATCCTGTTCACCCAGATCTGTTCGGCATCGCCTGATTTCTGATTTCTAATGTGCCTCCAGTAAATATCCCTCAGAAGAATGGAACCTCCGGTATTTATGTATGGCGCAGCGGTAGAGTGAATCGCTGCAATTGCGCTTAAAAAGACAAGGCCTAGCAAAACTGGTGGCAGGAATTCCTTCATCAGGGTTGGAACAACAGTTGCCTGGTTCATATTCTGAAAGGCCCCTGCGCCTGAAAACTGGAGTATTTTTGCGCCCATACCCTGTATTGCCGCGAAAAAGAAAAGCGCAAAACCGACAACAAATGTTGACATGAAGGTCTGCTGCCATGCAAGTGGTTTCGGTGACTTAAGACCGAAGTTCCAGAGAGTGAAGGCTGGAGAAGCCTGGATTCCCATAAGGGCGAACAGATAGGTCAGAATCATCACGGCAGTCCATTGTACTTCGCCTTCCGCTCCCCCGAGACCGAAATTTATTACTCTCGGAACTTCAAGAAATTTTTTGTCGAGCCCGTTCATGCTTGCAGAAAATCCGGCCCATCCTCCGAACGCCGGCCCTGTAACTACATAGTAACCAAGAATAATTATACCTGAAACAAGCAGAACACACTGAACGGCCCCAACCCAGACACTTGCCCTGATACCGCCCGCACAAACATAAAACCATACAATGAACGCCATAAAGAAAGCTCCGTAAGTGACATCAACGCCTGCAATGATATGAAAGAGAGCAGCAGACGCCTTGATTTGAACCGCGGTAAACAACACCGAAAAAAAAACGGAGGTGAGCACAACCAGAAAACGTATGGCTTCGCTGTTATAGTAGTAGGCATACATGTCGCCCGGCGTGATGAATCCGTATCTTTTCCCCAGAAACCAAGTTCTTTTTGAAAAAAGGGCGCCTGTAATCGGGATTGTCAGAACATAAAATGACGCAAAAGCATAGGACAATCCATCCTGCCAGATGAGGCCAGGATGCCCTATGAATGTCCAGCCTGAAAATGATGCCGCAGTAGCCGCAAGAAGAAATGCAAAAAAGGGAATCGACCGTCCTGCAATAGCATATCCCTGGGAAGTCTTTTCGGTAAAGAACCCCTTGAGGCCCTCGTAAAAGCAATAAATCGTATAAATTCCAAGCATAATATAGACCCAGGCGATTCCGCTCATTTTTTTACTCCTGTGACTTATCTATTATGTTGATCCATTTTATACGAAAACGATTAAAGAGTAAAGCCTGAAATGATTGCAGATGTGAGAGAGCAGCCTGAATGGGATGGCAGGACATGTTTTACATGCCCTGCCATGATATTGAACCGCAACGGAGATATTACTCCCCGTAGCCTGCTGAGGGTAATCTTCAAAAAAGATATTTTACGTAATAAATATTATTTCTGTACCATCTTGGTGATGGCGTCAACAATTTCAGGGTTGGCGAGCGTCATGACATCCCCAACATCCTTTTTATTCGATATGGCTCCCAGCACGCGCCGCATGATCTTTCCGGAACGTGTTTTCGGCATATCAGGAACGATCCAGACCTTCCTCGGTTTTGCTATGGGTCCGATCTCCTTTACAAGGGCATTTATAACCGCCTTCTCAAGTTCAACGCTCGCTTTGAACCCGGGTTTCAACGCGACATATAAATCGGGAACTACACCCTTAATGTCATCTTTGACGGGAACAACTGCGGCTTCCGCCACTTCGGGAACAGTAAGTGCGGCAGATTCAAGCTCCTTTGTGCCGAGCCTGTGACCGGACACGTTGATAACGTCGTCGATTCTGCCGAGAATTCTATAATA
>RPRI01000050.1 GCA_003818505.1 Desulfobacteraceae bacterium
AGCGGCTCTGATAATTGAAATCAGATCTGTAAATCTGCTGATATCAGGTATTTCTTCTGATTTACCCGATATCAGATATCGTACTCACTTAAAAACCGGAGTTTCCGGATGGACACTATTTAGTAAATTGCCACAAAAGAGCTATTCCCCCAGTTATTACAAGATGTGATTCAACCAGGAATTCAAGCTTTGTGCCTGGAAGCATATGCCCCCGTTCATGTTTTATTAACACAAACAATAATGATAAAGGGCAGAGAGAAAGAGCAATGCCAAGTTTTGAAATGAAACCAAACGTTCCTGAAACAATCAGGAGAGCGGCCATAGCAACAAGTATATATTTTAATAGTCGCATTGTCCGCACCTCGCCGATTATAATCGGAATCGTTTCCTTTCCGACAATACGGTCTCCCTGCATATCAAGTATATCAAAAAAAGCCGTTCTTACAAAAACCATACATACGGACCACGTGAAAACGACAAAAATACCCGGCTTAAAAGATGAAGACAAGGCCGGAAGAAGAGCCGTTACAACCCCCCATGCAGCTGAAATAAGCGCGGTTTTCGATCCCGGCAGATCCCTTATGCTCCTGTATCTTCCCTTTGTTATTCCTTCCGGAATAACCGTTAAATTATAGGAAAGCCCCATTATACTCATGGATAAAAGCACCAAAAATGAGGTCAAACCTGCCGAGTATGCTGTCAAAAGGCCTGCGCCTCCCGCTGAAACGGCAAGTGATGAAAGAAGAATCTGATGTTTTTTATAAAAGGCCGCCCGGTCAGGATCGTTATAGTAATCGGCCTTCCTCCCAATTAGATTATTGAAGATGTGCATGGAAAGAACATAGAGCATCGCCATAACAACATATGGTAAATATCCTGTAATACACAAAAGCTTTATACTTGCATAACAGAGGCATCCGGCGCCGATTGAAACATATATATTTGTCAGAAGCAGTGATCGTTCAACGGCATAAAAATGTTTCCGCCTGCCCCGTGTTCTGTTGAATGAATAATTCTCTATGGTCCTGTATACTCTTTTGATCAACCAGTTGGGTGTCGAAGCTCCTGCTGTTATTCCTATGCTGCGCGCTGATGAGAGAGCGTCAAGGTCAAGCTCCGACTCCGTTTCAATGTGATAAGAAGGTTTTCCGGCCTGTCTCGCCGCTTCGGCAAGTCTCTGGGTATTTCCGCTGCTGTGTCCTCCAACAACCACAATTGCATCCGCACTCTTTGCTATCTCTTTAACTTCAGACTGTCTCATTAAGGTTGAATTGCATATCGTATCAAACAGCCTGTAATACGGGTATTTGTCTTCAACCCATTTTTTTACCGATTCGTACAGAACAATGTTCTGGGTGGTCTGGGCAACAATAATCGCTTTTTCAAATTCCGGAAGAGATTCGAGATCTTCTATTTTGCTGACAACATATCCTTTACCTCCGGCATACCCGAGAAGCCCGATTACTTCGGGATGATTCTTGTCTCCGATGATTATAGAAGCAAAACCCTGTTTTGTGTGCTTGCCTATTATGGTCTGCACCTTGATCACACGCGGACAGGTTGCGTCTATAACCGTAAATCCTGAATTTTTAAGTTTCTTTTTTATACCGGGGGGAACTCCGTGGGCTCTTATCAGAACTGTACCCGTTCCTTTTTCCGGAATACTGTTTATGACGGTAATGCCCTTCTGCTCAAGAAGACCTATAACCTGTGGGTTGTGGATAAGCGGACCAAAAGTGAAAATTGGACCTTTATATTTGCGAGGCATGTCGAGAGCCATCTCGACGGCCCTGCGGACACCCATGCAAAAGCCTGCAGTTCTAGCTATAAATATTTTCATCGGGCTTTTGCTGCTATTTTAAAAATATTTTATGGTCTACAAGTGAAAGGGAGTGAACTCTGGCTTTTATATATTTTTGATCTCCGAATATGCTGACAAGCCTGACTCCGTCTCCTTCAGGCTCAACCGTGTCCACCGATTCCATAATAAGTTTTTGGTCATTTTCTCCAATAAGATAAGCATTTGCTTCACACATTTTTAACCGTCCTTATTTTTGTAAATTCATTTAAATATCCGGTTACCATCTCTTCAATCAGATGTGGAAGAGGGGAGGAAGAAACCCCGATTACCACAACATTTTCCTGAGAAAGAGGAATAAGAAGCTTTTTTGCCGGGCTCTCCGAAACAGCTTCTGAAATGCCCGGGGACACTTCACCCATCATGGAATGCGTGAGTATTATTCCGAGAGGTCCAATAATTATGTCTACCTGCTTTACGGTCCGGATGATGGCGTTTTCACCGGAGGCGCCCCTGTTCGCTCCTGATTTTAACATCTGGGCTGTCGCTATGGCGTTTGTTCCGAGGGCAAGTATTTCAACCGAGTCGTCAACAACATCCCTCAATCTTTTTATTATTGCGCTTCCGATTCCGCCACCCTGACCGTCTATCACGCATATTAGTTTCTTTTTTCCTTCCCTGACAATCTGCATTTAATAACCCCGCAAGTACATCAATTATATTAATGGCTTCATAAAAAAGTCTCGATTCCCTTTTTTATTCCAGCGGAAATACGCAGTGACGGATCTTTTCAGCTTGTTCCAAATGCCCGTTTTCACTGGAATGCCGATAATGACACTTTTTCTTAAAGTATCGTTATCAGAAATCTACCAGATTATTATATTACCGTCAATGAAAAGAGGCCAACAGATGATCCAGGTGCCACAAAGAAGTTGAATATTACGGACAGGCGGTTATTGACTTGAGAGTTTACTTCTGCTATGGCTCCGCAAATAGAAACATCATTTACAGCTTCGTAAAAAGCAATTTTGTGCCGCTTTGCGGCAATCTGTTTCCGGCAAACTCGTTGGAAGTCATTCTGCTTAAGTTGCACTTCGTCTTTCGTCATTGCAGCGTATCAAAAAAGTACGCTTCATTCCTCAAGATTCATGTGCCTTGCATAATGAGCTTTTTTTGCTTTACCGTCTGAATTTTGACATATTATGAGCTTATCATCATTGAAAGGATTTAAGAAATGGAAAAAACACTGTCTATCATTAAACCGGATGGGGTTTCACGCGGCCTTATCGGCGAGGTAATCTCCCGCTTTGAAAAAAATAAGATTAAAATTATAGCCATGAAGATGATTCACATGACAAAAATACAGGCTCAGGGTTTTTATGCCGTGCATAAGGAACGCCCTTTTTTTGGAAGCTTGACCGATTTCATGTCATCAGGTCCCGTAGTTGTCATGGTGCTTGAGGGAGATAAGGTCATTTCAAACAACAGAGAACTGATGGGCGCTACTAATTACAAGGATGCCGCCCCTGGGACTATCCGCGCCGATTTTGCTACGGAGATAGAAAAGAATGTTGTGCACGGTTCCGATTCTCCCCAGTCAGCGGCCTTTGAAATTGGATTCTTTTTTAATAGTTTCGAAATTGCTGGCTGATGTCGGAAAGAATTAATCTTGATAATATTTCAATTGTAATGGCCCGGCCCCGGTATCCTGAAAATATCGGGTCTGCTGCAAGAGCAATGTGCAACATGGGTATAAAAAAACTTGTTGTGGTTGCGCCGGAAAATTATGATATCGAAAAAGTCAGGAAACTGGCAACCCATGCAGCTTCTGAAGTAGTAGATAAAATAGAGCTGCATGAGGAGGTCCGGGAGGCTCTTGCCCCTTATAATTATGTTGTCGGCACCACGGCTCGCCTTGGAGGAGAACGCCGGACGATATTATCTCCATCGGCTGCGTCAAAAAACTTTGTAGCCATATCCCGGAAAAACAGAGTTGCTGTTCTGTTTGGTCCCGAAGACAGGGGTCTTTTAAATGATGATATCAGGCTCTGCCACGAGATTATCAATATTCCGACTTCAGATTTTTCCTCTCTGAATGTTTCCCAGGCCGTTCTGATAATATGTTACGAACTTTTTCTCTCCGGCCTGGACGAGAAACCGAAGTTTGCCCCAAGGCTCGCTACCCGCTATGAGCTTGATGGAATGTATGACCAGTTAAAGGAAATACTTGTCAGGATCAATTATATTAATCCGGAAAACCCGGACTACTGGATGAACAAGCTGCGCCAGTTTTTTGCACGACTTGAACTCAGAGCCAGGGAAGTGAGCATCATAAGAGGTATATGCAGGCAGATCGACGGGTACGGCAAAAGGTGTTATAAAGAGGGATCTGCCGGGAATAAACAAAGGAAATAAATTAGATATGAAACTTATAAGATTTGGTGAAAGAGGTAAAGAAAGACCGGGGCTGTTTAAAAAGGATGGTATGATCGTTGACCTGAAAGCCGTCTTTCCGGATATACCGGATATAGGATATGAGTTTTTCAAAAACGGATGGATTGAAAGGGTATCAACCGTTGACGAACCGGGCATGAAATTGAACGTGCGGATCGGATGCCCGCTTTGCAGGCCGTCCAAAATAATTTGTCTGGGTAAGAACTATGCCGAGCATGCCAAAGAGGGTGGGTTTGACAACCCGAAGACCCCCCTTCTTTTCTGTAAATCTCCAAACGCTTTAAACGGACCGTTTGATGATGTTTTGCTGCCCGAAAGCAGCGGACAGGTTGACTGGGAGGTTGAACTTGCAGTTATTATCGGAAAGGAAGGAAAAAGAATAAAGAGAAAGGATGCATGCACGTATATAGCCGGATATTCGGTTATGAATGATGTATCGGGAAGGCAGGCTCAGTTTTCTGATTCACAGTGGTACAGGGGAAAATCTTTTGATTCTTTCGCACCTCTTGGCCCTGCGATTGTAACCGAAAACGAAACAGGAGACTTACGAAACATGAGGCTTACATGCAAGGTTAATGAGGAAATCATGCAGGATGGAAATACAAAAGATATGATTTTTGATATACCCTTTATAATCGAAAACATAAGTCAGGATATAACACTCATGCCGGGAGATATTATATCCACAGGAACCCCTTCAGGAGTTGGAATTTTCAGAAACCCGCCTGTTATTTTAAACCCGGGGGATATTGTGGAGTGCTCGATTGAAAGAATTGGAACGATTATTAACAGATTCGTGGAGTGCTTTAAATGATAGTATCTGATGTATTCTGGGAGTAAAAAGCCGAGCCATCCTTCATAATTTTATCAATGATAATGGAAAGCTGAATTGCATTGAAAGGTTTCTGAATGAAACCGGAGCACCCTTTTTTAATTATTTCTGCAGCTTGCCCTTTAATGCTGTAGCCGCTTGAAAGAAGAACCCGCACATCCGGATTAATTTCCTTCATTTTTTCAAACACGTCGTTTCCGCTTAAGTCCGGCATTATCATATCAAGGATGACAAGGTCTATTGTCTCTCTGTTCTTTTCATAAACTTCAATGGCTTCCCTGCCTCCGTTTGCGAGAAGCACATTGTATCCGAGTTTTTTCAGGATCTCTTTGCCGAGACTGATTATCATCTCCTCATCATCTACAAAGAGGATCATTCCGCTTCCTTTTATAATATTCTCAACTGGCTGTATTTCTTCATTTATTTCCTTCTTTTCTGATACAGGAAGATATATGTTAAAAGTTGTTCCTCGTCCTATCTCACTGTAAACATTTATAAAGCCGCCGTGATTTTTGACTATGCCGTAGGCTGACGCAAGACCAAGGCCTGTTCCCCTTCCCATCTCTTTTGTGGTGAAAAAAGGATCGAATATTCTCTGCCTGGTGGCATCATCCATACCGATGCCTGTATCTGTTATTGAAACCCGTACATATCTGCCGGGGTTGATCTTGTAACTTCTTACATACCCTTCATCAATTATGATGTTTTTTACATCAAGATACAAATCTCCTCCTGCCGGCATTGCCTGCCATGCATTAACATAAATATTCAAAAGCACCTGCTCGATCTGGCTCTGATCGACGTTAACAAGCAATATTCCATCCTGAAAGCGCGTGTTAATCCGTATTTCTTTCTTGGTGCGTCCAAACATTCTGGAGGTTTTTTCAACAAGTTCGTTCAGGTTTGTTGCCCTTACATGATATTTCCCGGATCTTGCAAAACCGAGAAGCTGTTTTGTAAGGTTTGAACCGCTTATAACATATTCCTCAATATTCTTAAGTTTTTCATAGTGAGGATCTGAAATGTCTATATCCATCAGTACCATGGAAGCATTACCCTGTATGCCCATAAGGATATTGTTGAGGTCATGAGCAATTCCTCCGGCAAGAGTACCTATAGCCTCCATTTTCTGAGCCTGATAGAATTGCGCTTCCAGCTTCTTCTTTTCTTTTTCCGCCCGGATGCGCTCCGATACATCCCTTATAAGCCCCCTGAATCCGGTTTTATTACCATCCTGATCCATGACAAGAAAAGTCGAAATTTCGAGAAGTTTTATACCCCCTTCTTTGGTAATGATTTCGTAGTCGTTTATCTTAGCCGGTTCACCGGTCAGATACACTCTGTTAAATACACCGTACATTCTTTTAGCTGTTTCAGGGGTTGTGTAAGTTCGGTTGTTCAGGCCCATCAGTTCCTCAGCGGGATAACCGAGCAGCTTTTCTGCAGCATCATTAACGTAAGTTATATTACCCTTCAGGTCGACTTCATAGAAAACCTCTTCTATGTTTTCAAGTATTGACCTGTACTTGGCTTCACTTTCACGTAGTGCAATTTCAGCCTTTTTCCGGTCTGTTATATCCAGTAACTGCGCCACCGTACGTTTCTCTCCGGTCAGTGATAATACTATGGATGAAGATATTTCAACAAAAAGTTTAGCGCCGTCTTTCCTAATAATGCAGGCTTCATAACTGTTTGGAGCAGAATCTCCGCTCTGCCTTAAAAGACAATTTTTTTGGACAAGTTCACTGCAGGATTGGTCGATATGCATCCTGAAATTCTGTCCGATCATTTCATTCCTTGAATAACCCAAGAGTTGGCAAATCTTGTCATTTACATATTCAAGCCTGTAGCTTTCGTCGACAACCACTATTCCCTGGTTGGAATTTTCAACTATGGAGCGGTAACGGTCTTCGCTATCCATAAGCACTTTTTCGGCTTTGATCCTGTCCGAAATATTTATTACAACACCCCTGAATCCTACATGTCTGTTATCCTGCATAATAGGAGCAACACGAATAAGTGAGGGAAACGTGCTCTTGTCTTTTCTTAAAGCGGTAAATTCGCTTCTTTCGGGCTTTTCGCCTTTGAGCCTTATTATTGAGTTACTTATAGCTCTTTCCCTTTCTTCCGGAATTATCATGTCGAAAGCGTTAAGTTCCTTTTTCAAATCATCTTCAGTGTATCCGAAATTTTCAAAGGCACTTTCATTTACAAAGGTGAGACGTCCGTCTATATCCATTTCAAAGATGGATTCCGGCAGTAAATTCGTATGCTCTCTGAACCTTGCCTCGCTTTCACGGAGTTCTTTTTCCGATTTCAGCAGGTTTGAATAAACAGTATTGAATTCTTTTGCCAGTTGACCGATTTCGTGCTTAGGATATTTATTGCCGGATTGAAATTTGCCGGATTTAATATTTTCGATAAGGCTCGTTAAAGGTTTGAAGGCTACCTGGATTATAAAGGTTAAAATAAAAGCGCAAAGTATAAAGGCAACAATAAATCCATTTATTATAAAAGCCTTTTCCCTGTTTGCCTCTTTTACGATATCCTCTTTAGGCTGGTGAACGACTACATACAATTTTGTCTTTTTTAAAGGCCTGAAAGCGGCAACCCAGGAGGCGTTATTGTAAGCATATTCGATAATTTCATCTTGCCGTGCGATTTTTTGGGGTAAAGTAACGAAATCATTATCAATTGATCCCGGTTTTATCGCCGCATCGGATTTTTCCGGGAAAACCACGACATTGCCTTCGGCAGAAATAATATACGCGTGGCCTCTCATGCCGATTTTCGTATTGACCACTCTGCTTAAAATATTTTTCAGTCGTGCCGCTGAATAAATTCCGACTATACAACCTTCCGGTTTTCCACCCGGAGAAAACACAGGCGTAATGAAACGGAATGCCGGATCATCCACAATCGGGCTGAATGCCCCTGAAAAATATATTTTAGTTCCTGCCGAAAGCATCGATTCTTCGATTCCCTGATGAAGGTTGCCTTTTTCGCCAGGAGAATAATTATCCGAACTGTATATGCTCTCTTTTTTTGCGTTATAAACAGAAAAACCGTCGAAAAAAAGAGACATCAATTTTACGTTTTGAAAAGCCTTTTCAATGCGGTTTTTATCCATTGAAACTATGTAAGGGTCTCTTGAAATATCCTCCAGCTCATGAGCGGCCTCGTCAAAGGACATATCGAGCATCTCTGAAAGCTGCTGAGCTATTTGTGCTTGTGAATTGCCCACATCCGTCAGAACATCTTTTTTTACAAGGGGAGTAATAAACAGAATCTGGCACAAAAGAAGCAGGCCCATTATTATTGCCAGGACCACAACCCGTTTTGTTTTAATGCTGTTGATATTAAACATCTTTTCTATCTGTAGTTTTCAATCCGACCTTTTTCATATGTAGCGGATAAATCGTTGCGAGCTTATATAATTGTTTCGACAGAATGTCAATCAAACTTAAACTATTATCTTCCCGTTATCAGGATGTTATTGCAAAGTGTTTATGAATTGGATATCTGTTATGATATTTAATGGTATAACAATTTACATTAGAATCTTACACGGGAGAAAGCATGAACAATATTGATCCATTTAAAATCAAACGGGATGGCCAAATAGTATGGCTGACTTTAAACAGGCCTGAAAAACTGAACGCTATGGGATTTGCATTTTTCAGAGGACTTACGGAAAATATTGAAAAATTCAGCAAAGACCCTGATGTCAGGACGATTATTATCAATGCCGAAGGAAAAGGTTTTACGGCAGGACTGGATCTTACGGAAGCAGGCTCCATGCTGGGACAGGGTTCCGCCGATTCGCGTGATGCGCTGAGGGAGAAGATAACAGAACTTCAGGAAAGCATGAATATAATAGAAAGGTGTCGCAAGCCGGTGATTGCGGCAGTTCATGGGCACTGTATCGGAGGCGGTGTCGACCTGCTTTGCGCTTGCGACATCCGTATTGCATCAAAAGATGCCGTTTTCAGTATCCGCGAAACGCGAATCGCTATAATTGCAGATCTTGGTACTCTTCAGCGACTTCCTCACATAATCGGTGGAGGCAGATTCAGGGAGCTGGCTCTGACAGGACGGGATTTTACAGCCGATGAAGCCTTGAAAATAGGTTTTATAACAAAGATCTGTGAAGACAGGGAGGATCTCGAAAAGGAGGCTGAAAAAATTGCCTTGAGCATTGCGGATAATCCGCCGCTGACGGTTCAGGGAGTAAAAGATGTCATCCTGTTCAGCAGGGATAACGGCATATATCCGGGGCTGAAGTACGTTGCGCAGAAAAACTCGGCAGCACTTCCTTCGGAGGACCTTGTCGAAGCTGTTGGGGCTTTCATGGAAAAAAGAAAGCCCCTGTTCAAAGGGAAATAAACCAATTAGCTTCCATCCGGAAATGGCCTTTTGGGGCAATCTTAAGTGTCAATCTGCAGGATTTCTTTTGCGATATACTATATGTATGTCTTAAGCACAATCTCTTGATTTTCATGAGCTTGCCCAAAATTGCCGATTTCCGGATGGAAACCTTGTATGAGTCCAAATATAATTTCCGGACGGACATCAATTATGGTGGTTTGGAGACAAAATGACCAATAAAGGAGCATTATCAGGGATAAAAGTTATAGACATGTCACGCCTTCTGCCTGGACCATATTGTTCAATGATCCTTGCGGATCACGGGGCAAGAGTCATTGCCGCTGAGGATAAACGTTTTCTTTCAGACGGCCTTTTTTTTGATCCCGTTAACAGGAACAAGGAGCATATCTCGCTTAATTTAAAAACAGAGGAAGGAAAAGAAATATTTTTCAGGCTCATTCAAAATGCAGATGTATTCATGGAAGGTTTCAGGCCTGGGGTAGCCGGCAAACTTGGCATTGACTATGAACCGGTGCGCAAAGCAAACCCGGGAATAATATACTGTTCGATAACAGGCTATGGCCAGACCGGCCCTTACAGGGACAGGGTCGGGCATGACGCCAATTACCTCAGCCTGTCAGGTGTCCTAGATATTTCAGGCGAAAAAGACAGGGCTCCCTCTATTCCAGGAGTTCAGATTGCAGATATAGCGGGCGGAGGAATGAATGCAGCCATAGGAATTCTTCTTGCCCTTTTTGCCCGTGAGAAAACAGGTTTCGGACAATATATCGATATATCAATGACGGACAGCATGGTAAGCTTTCTGCCGGTGCCTCTTTTTTTCCGCCAGATTACGGGGCAAATTACAAAGCGCGGCGATGCTTTTCTCTCCCACAGATATGCATGTTACAATACATATGAAACAGCCGACGGGCGATATATTTCAATCGGGGCTGTTGAAAACCGCTTCTGGAAAAGACTGTGCGAAATCATGGATGTGCCGGACTATGTGCCTCTCCAGTATGATGAAGACCGAAAGGATGAGATAACTGAATTCATGAGAACAGCCTTCATTAAAAAGACTCTGGACGAATGGGAAAAAATACTCTCATCCAAGGATGTCTGCTGGGGGCGGATTCAGAATCTGCCGGAAGTTCTGGAAGATCCTCTCTTTGCTGAAAGGGAAATGATTGTAGAGTATACCGCAAAAGACGGAAAAAAAAGAAAGGCCCTGGGAGTTCCCGTTAAGCTGAGCGGGACTCCGGGCAGTGTGCGGACTCCGCCGCCTGCTTTCGGGGAAAATACCGAGGATATACTCCGTGAACTTGGTTATGAAAATGACAGAATAAAGGAGTTCGGGGAAAAAGGGATTATATAGGTTTATTTTTTGTATATGCTTTGCGTGTATCTCTGTGCAAGAGGATATCTTCTGCCGTAACCGAAAGCCTTTGTCGTAACTTTAAGGCCGGGAGCAGCCTGATGCCTCTTGTATTCGTTCATGTCAACTTTTGAAATCACACCTTTTACCAGTTTCGGATCGAACCCGCTTTCAATCAGTTCCCCTGCTCCTTTAAGATCTTCAATATATCCCTTTAATATGGAATCGAGTATTTCATAAGGGGGAAGATCATCCTGATCCGTTTGATCCGGCTTAAGTTCTGCGGACGGCGCTTTTTCGATTATTCTTGAGGGAATGATTTCTTTTTCGCGGTTTATAAAATGCGCGAGATCGTATACGACCGTTTTGGGTATATCGGATATTACTGCAAGCCCTCCGTTCATATCTCCATAAAGCGTGCAGTAACCGACCGCAAGTTCAGATTTGTTTCCTGTTGAAAGGAGAAGCCTCCCCTGCCTGTTCGACAAAGCCATAAGGACGGTCCCCCTTATTCTGGCCTGCAGGTTCTGTTCCGTTATGTCAGGGTCATCCTCTCTGAAAGAAGGGGAAAGAAGCCTGATAAATTCTTTGAATACCCCGTCAACCGGTATTACTTCAAACCCGACTCCGATGTTTTCTGCAAGCTTTTTTGTATCCTCATAGTTATCAGCAGAAGTATATCTTGAAGGCATGAATACAGACAAAACATTTTCGGATCCCAAAGCCTGTGCGGCAATGAAGGCCGTTAATGCCGAGTCTATACCGCCGCTTAACCCCAGCACGACTTTGGAAAAGCCGCATTTAACGACATAATCCCGGGTTCCCATGATAAGGGCTTTCATTACCTGTTCGACATCCGCGCCGGATACAGGATGGATGTTCTTTTCATAAGTAATGCCGGTTTGCTCACCAAAATCATAGAATATGATATCTTCCTCGAAATCACTGGCAAGAGCTTTAATATTGCCATGCCCGTCAAAGACGGCGCTTGTTCCGTCAAAGATAATGCTGTCGTTCCCACCGACCTGATTTGCAAAAATAAAGGGAACTTTATGTTTACCGGCGATAGCCCCGAACAGGTTCCGTCTGAATTCTTTTTTCCCCACACTAAAAGGAGAGGCCGAAATATTAACCAGAAGACTTGCTCCGCCTTTAACCATAAGCTCAACAGGGTTTATATGGTATATCCTTTTTTTAAAAATATCCTTGTCATTCCACACATCCTCGCATATCGTAATGCCGATTTGTTCACCTTTGTATGTGTAAGGCGTACATTCGGTCCCGGCTTCGAAATATCTACTTTCGTCAAACACATCATAGGTTGGAAGCAGTCTTTTGTTGACCCTGTGAAGTATCTTTCCGTTTTCAAACAGTGCCGCAGAATTGTAAAGCGGCTTCCCTTCATCGACAGGGTTTTTATCAACGAAACCGCAGATTACACCTATACCGCTGATTTCATCGACCAGGCGGAAAAGACAAGACAGGTTTGCTTCGATAAAATCTTTTTTTTCAAGCAGATCACGGGGAGGATATCCTGAAATGACAAGTTCCGAAAAAACAACCATATCGCACGAGCGCTCTTTCGCCTTACCGGCATAATACTTTATCCGGCTTGAATTGTATTCAAAATCGCCGATTACAGGGTTGATCTGTGCTATTGCTATTTTCATGTTTATATATCTTCGTTCTTATAAAAAGAAGGGATAAATGCCTGCCAGACACTGCTTCCTGTCTCTGTCTGTCCGGTCGTTATGGGTTACCCTGAATCATCAATAATAAAGTTTTTTCATTATTTGCCGGAGGTTCACATCAACTCTGCCCCGACCCGGTCACCTTACCGCCCTGCTCCTTAATGAGCGTTTTGGCAATATCCATGTCATATGCCTTATGCGGATCAAAGCTGCCGCCACGGTACATTCCTGCCGCCTGTTTTACGGCATCGTACGGAACCCATCCATGTTCTTCCCAAAGTTTAGAGTCGTCTGAGTTCCATAACCTGAAGCAGATTTCACTGCCGGCCTTGCGGACATACATCCTGATCTTTTTGTTTTGAGGAAAAGGATAATAGTAAAATCCCCGTTTGTCTTTCATTTATGGTTTCCCTGATAATAAAAAGTATGATTAAACGGTTACGCTTTATTATTTTTGACAATATCATCAATTATTGATATTATAGTAAAAACTTCGTCAGATTTAAAGCTCCCCCCAGCAAGCTACGGGAATCTTCGACCGCAGGAAATAGCGTCTATTTTTTAATTCGCTCACTAACTCCGCTGCAAGCAGCGCGGTTTGTGCCCAGTGTAGAGTTTCAATGCCAGTGTAATTAAACACATTTATCTATATTTCATAGCAGAAACAGATATCCGGGGCAAAGAAATTTTATCATCGTTCATTTTTATCAATACGTAAAATCTTTAAGCAACTTCTATTCGGCAGGCCGAGATCCAGAAACGCAATCAGATATTACACAAAAGTCTTGGCTTATAAATTCAAACCATTTCTTGACTTTTAAATATGCAGGGATATAATACAGACATCTCAATTCACTTTTCGTTAATGGCATGACAAATCCTGTTTCCATCAATACATACCGCTTGTATTATTTTCAGATTTGGCATTGAACCGAAACAGCGAGCGGATTAAAAAAACAGACACTATTCTCTGCGGTCGAAGAATCCACGTTGCTAACAGCGGGGAGCTTCAAACTGGAGCTTTCAGATCTAATCAATATAAATAAATAGGGGGTTGTAATGGATGATTTTATTCATAATCTGAGGACCAACAAGCGTTTTGACAGGAACCGTAAACCTCATGACGGGAAATACCCGGGTTCCGACAAGCAGAGGTACAGGGATCCGGCTGAAGCAGGCTATCTTAAGAGTATCGTATCTGATCATATTCCGGCATTCAATAAGACAATGGAGGGATTTGCAGACAGCCAGAAGCGCCTGGCCGATGCTGTTGAGCGAAGAGCTAAAGCTGAGGAACGAAAGGCGGATGCAATGGAATCTATTGCCGCATATCTTAAAGATATTGCAGCAAAAGGAAAACTTCAGAATGACGCGGAAAAGGCAATTCCCGGATCGTTTCCTGAAAAGGAGACGGCGCCAAAAAGAAAACCAAGAGTCAAAGCCCAGCCATTACAGATTGTTTAAGATATCCTTATAATACGAAACAGGATTATCCGTAAGCTCTGTAAATACGTATTCAGGTTTATATATATAAGCCGTTTAATCGAAATCAACTCGTTGAGAACTTTACACAACAGCTGATTCACAGTTCATGCCGGGATGCAGGCTGATGCGTGTCAGCATAATCTATTTCGTATCTTAACTTAATCCCGCCGGATAAACTCCTATCAGGTCAATTCAGGATTTTTTAATAGTACACAGTCTGACAGGTATTGAAATATTGCCGATCCTTCTTTTGAAGCTTTTTCCCTGCCTGATGCCGTCATGTGAAGACGTTCTATTTTTTCTTTTTCCTTAATTCCGATTTTATCATCGAATAACATGATTGTATTATGAATTATGCCGTAGATAATAAAAGGACCAAAGAGAGTTTCCCTGCCGGACTCCTGGATTGACGGGCCGATAATTATGTGATTGCTTATCATGAATTCTTTTGGCAGCGGGGTATAACCCAGAAGTTCGGAAAAGAGATCGAGTGTTTCCTCGACGCCATCCGTATAACCTCTTTCAAAAGAAGCTACTCCGTCTTTTTGAATTTCCTGCAAATCAGAAACGTGGAATGTAAGGTCAAGGAGGGAGATACATTCGTTCTGAATAAACCTTATAGAATCTTCCTTTTTGCAGACGAGCACATCAGCGTCATTTAAAATTTTCAGAGCGTTACGGATGCTTAGCATCTCTTTAAGGGTTGGGCTTTTTCGCAGAACAACGTCGGCAACGGTCGTGTTATAAACAGGCAGTTCATTGTCAAGGACAAGAATCTTTTTTATGTCACTGGCATTATCCTGCATGTAGAGTTCAAGATCCCTCTCTTTTCTTGTCTGATAAGCGCTCATTTCAAGCATTTTGCGCATGGTTTCTTTATCGACCTTTCTGCCGCTGTCGGGCGGTCCGATAGAGTTGAGTATCTTCTCCGCCATCCTGTCAATCCTGATTTTTTTTAAAAGATTTTCCTTGAAATACATCGTTCTTCCCTTTCATCTTACTAAATTTATTATGCTAATTTTATCACAAAAGGAAATTTAAGTAAATTAGAGTTTTAAAGATAATTGTATTCATTGCCGCCGTTTGCCTGGCACATTTTGCCTGCCCTGGATTTGCCGAAGTTTTGAGAAACAGATCCTGGATGGGAAATGACACATATGCCAAGGAGAGCCTGAAGTCTTTTGTGAAAGTCACAGTCCCAGAAAGGTTTTAAGACAACGGTGATGGGACTGTAACCGACTTTTACACAGGACTCATGTGGATGAAAGAAGGCAGAAATTTTGAATTAAACCTTAAGGCGCTTACATGGTACGAAGGTGTGAAGAAATGCAGGAAGCTTAATTTGGCAGGTTATACCGACTGGAGACTTCCTGCAATCGGTGAGTGTATTACGATTATTGACCCTAAAAAGGAGTCTCCGGCACTTGTTGAACCGAGCTCTTTTTAATATATGATTATTCATTACCCATATTGGGCGAAAGATGATTTCATATACGGCGCGGATTACACATGCGTAAAGAGTGTGTGCCCGATTGAATTAAAGACACTGTTGCTTTACTATGAAAATATCGGGCACCAGAATAAAGGCAATAACGCGTTCATATTCCTTGTCCGTATTGCAAAAAAAGCCGGAAATAAAAAGCGTCAAGTCGCTGATGATTAATATGAGGTACAGTCTGGGAAAGTAGAGATTCAGCTCTATCCGGTTATGAATCTGTTTCGGGCGGGGCAGGAACAGGAACCTTGAAGAAAGGAATACCTTCTTCCTTCAGTGTTTTTTCTTCCAAGCTGGTGCTAACTCCCCGTATATTCCTTGGTTCGGAAACTCCATAGTGGATTTTAAGGGCTTCAGCAGCAAATTCTGTTCCGACGTTATCAAAATTATTTTCAACAAATTCCGCGACTTTTTTTTTGATTTCTGCCAGAGCGACCTCTTTGCCGGAAGGAGTGGTGCTATTGCCTGATGATTTTATGGCAAATTTAGTCGGAATCTTGAAAACGGAAATATTATTACATATCGGGCAGGAAATCAGGTTCTTTTTTTTCTGACCTTCAAAAGCCCGGCTGTCTTCAAACCAACCTTCAAAAATATGTCCGTTGGCACATTTTAAATCGAATGCTATCATGTGTTATATAACCCTGAAAAAACCTTTGATAATTTGTTTCATGTAATATAAAAATACATATATTATTGCTTTAATATCATAAACAATAATTATATAAAAGAAATTATTGACAGATTTATATAAAGCCTGAATAAAGATGTTGCTTTATTACGTTTTTGTCAACCTGTGATATTCTTTATGGAGATTATTGATATGAACTCTCTGCTAAAATGGTTTATAATTACAGGAAGTGTAGTTCTCTTCTTTGCTCCTGTAGTACAGGCGGAAAAAATGTATGTCAGGGATATATTAAAGATAACGGTGAGAGCAGGCAGGGGGGTTGAATATAAGATTATAGAGGTGCTTGAATCCGGCCAGGAAATTGAAGTGATCTCAATAGATGATGAATGGGCAAATGTGCGCCTTCAAAATGGTAAGGAAGGCTGGGTATCGGGCAAATACCTAACTTCAGAAAAAACCAACAGCATGGTTTTGAAGAGAATACAGGAAAAGGAATCTTCGCTCAGTTCCCAAATCAACGCATTACGCGTGGAGAATGCAAAATTGAAGGGTGAATTAAAAGGAATAGGCCTGCAGCTTGCAGAAAGCCAGCAGAATCTTTTTGAAATTAAAAAAGCTCATGAAAGCTTAAAAATCAATTCCGGAGGCTATATTCAGCTCGAATCGGACTATAAAAATGCTGCACGAAAGCTTGCGGAACAAAGCAAGAAATCTGAAAGTCTTGAAGACGAGTTGACGAAGGTTTTGCAGCAGCAGAATATCAAATGGTTCTTCAGCGGGGCGGCTGTGATTATTCTGGGATTTATAATTGGATATAGCTCAAGACGCGAAAAAAGAAGATCATTATTTTAAAGAGATATAGAGGATTCAAGAGGTCAAGGGTTCAGGGGTTCATGAGGTCTAGTGTAAAGAACCATATATCAAAAGGGAATGAATCTTGGATATTAAAACAGATTATTTAATAATTGGAAGCGGTGTTGCAGGGTTGACATTTGCGCTTAAAGTTGCGGATCACGGGAGTGTCGCGATTGTAACCAAAAGAGGAGTAATGGACAGCAATACCGCATTTGCACAAGGGGGAATAGCTTCGGTATTCGGCTCTCTCGATTCTTTTGATCTTCATATACGTGATACCCTCGATTCAGGCGACGGCCTCTGCAACGGAGAAGTAGTTGAGATGGTCGTTAAAAACGGGCCCGAGAGAATCTGTGAACTCATTGACCTTGGCGTGCAATTTAATCTTAGAAACGGAAAAAGCCGTCCGAAGAAGACGCCGCCGGAACTCGATTTAGGACGTGAAGGGGGACATTCTCAAAAACGCATAGTCCATGCCCAGGACATGACAGGAAGAGAACTAGAAAGAGTTCTCGTTGAACATGCAAAGAGTCATAAAAATATAACTCTTCTGGAAGACCATATAGCGATTGATCTTATAACCTGCTCAACCCGCATGAAAAGAGGCATAGTAACAACAACCCATGAGGATTACTGCTGCGGAGCTTATGTTCTTGACAGGAGGACAAACAGAGTAAAGACCTTTTCCTCAAAAACGACGCTCCTTGCCACAGGCGGGGCCGGAAAAGTATATCTTTACACGAGCAATCCCGATGTCGCAACAGGGGATGGGATTGCCATGGCATACAGGGCAGGCGCCACTCTTGCCAACCTGGAGTTTGTACAGTTTCATCCGACCTGCCTTTATCATCCCGATGCCAAGAATTTCCTTATCTCGGAAGCTGTGAGGGGAGAGGGGGGAATCCTGATAGATTCCTCGGGAAATCCTTTCATGAAAAAATACAGCCCTTTGAAGGATCTTGCCTGCAGAGATGTTGTTGCCCGCGCTATCGATACCGAATTGAAGAAAACAGGACAAGAATCCGTGTTTCTTGATATATCCCATAAAAGCCCGGAATTTGTAAGGGATCGGTTTCCAAATCTTTATGAGCAGTGCCTTCGGTTCGGGATCGACATGACTGCAGGTCCAATTCCGGTTGTACCTGCGGCACACTACATGTGCGGCGGGGTTGTGACGGATATGTTGGGGCGGACGGATATTCACAACCTGTATGCTATTGGTGAGACTGCATGTACCGGCCTCCATGGCGCCAACAGGCTTGCAAGCAATTCTCTGCTTGAAGCCCTTGTGTATGCCCATGAAGCTGCCGGAGAGGCTGTGAAAGGAATGAGGTCTCAGGATTTCAAATCATTTCCTGACAGTCCGGCGTGGGACGAGGTCGGCACTACGGACAGCGATGAGCTTATAATGGTTACACAGAACTGGGATGAAATAAGAAGGTTCATGTGGAACTATGTAGGAATAGTGAGATCCGATAAAAGGCTTGCAAGGGCACAGAGGCGTATCGAGATTATACAGAATGAAATCAGGGAATATTACTGGAATTTCAAAGTCAGCGCCGACCTTATTGAACTGAGAAACATTGCGACCGTAGCCGAGCTAATAATAAAATGCTCGATGCACAGGAAGGAAAGCCGGGGACTTCATTATACTCTCGAGTATCCGGAGCGGGATGATTCAAGGTGGCAGAAAGATACCATCTTAAGGAGGCCGTTTGTCGGATAGATAGTTTCCAAAATTTGTTTACGGATGAACACTAAATATATTTTTCGACTTCCGATGAACTCCTCATTTTTCGTAAACTGATTGGAAGTCATATGCGAACGGATTTGAGATTTTTGGGAAACAGATTTTTAAATTAATTAGAGCCCATTTCAAAACCTCGTAATAGTAGTCGGTTTTGGCATTAAACACAATATAAAGTTTATTCAATAAGTTATATTACTATGCTTTTGTATGTTTTTCGTGTATTGAACTGTTGGGAAGTGCCCAATGGCTAAAAACACTCGATTCATAAATGATGACCGATGGAAATTGATTGAACCACTGCTTCCCAAGCCAAAGAGTAACCCCAAAGGTGGACGTCTTTCAATAGATAATAGAGAAGTCCTTGAGGATATCCTTTTGTGCTTCGAACCGGTGCCTGTTGACAGGATCTGCCGGATAGATACCCAAGTGCATCCTCTTGCTGGCGTCGATTTAGGCTTTGGGAAGAACAAGGTGTCTGGCCCGATGTCTGGCGTAAATTTCTTTCTATGCTCGATGAAAAAGGGAGCGCTGGACTGGCAAGAGGCCTTCAACTATGGCAGCTTTGCCCCGGCAAAAAAAGGGGGTCTTTTGTTGGCCCTACCAAAAGGGGCAAAGGAACGAAGTGGATGGTGGTGGTCGACGGTCAGGGTATTCCTATTGGAAGCACCCTTGCCTCGGCATTGCCCGCGAAAGTCAAGCTCGCCGAAGAAAACCTTGAAACGGTGAGTGTGCTTCGCATTGGTCGTGGTCGTCCCGGAAAGCGCCCCTTGCGACTAATTGCCGATAAAGGCTACGATGGTGATCCACTTCGTAAACATTTGAAGAAACTTAAGATTGATTTGATTGTTCCGCATAAGCGTAATCGAAAAAAGCCAAAAACGCAGGATGGCGGAAAACTCAGGCGCTACCGGAAAAGATGGAAAATTGAACGTACTTTTGCTTGGCTGTCTAATTTTCGCTGCTTGGTTGTAAGCTACGAACGATTGATTACTGTATATCGAGGTTTCTTTCACCTTGCGTGCCTTATGAGTGTGTTAAATAGGTTTTGAAATGGGTTCCGGTTAAAAAAATGCTTAAAAGCTCTATTCGGGTGATGTTTTATGCCGTTTTCAATAAAGAGAAAAAAAACCCGGCAGATATCTGTCGGGAATGTAAAGGTTGGCGGGATGGCGCCGATTGCCGTGCAGTCCATGACAAGTACCTTTACCCGCGATATAAATGCTACTGTTGCGCAGATCATCCGGCTTGAAGAGGCGGGTTGTGAAATCGTGAGGGTTGCGGTGCCGGATATGGAATCTGCCATCGCAATTTCATCGATAAAAAATCAAATTTCAATCCCCTTGATAGCCGATATACATTTTGATTACCGCCTTGCTGTTGCTTCTGCAAATGCAGGAGCCGATGGGCTGAGAATAAATCCCGGTAATATTGGCTCGGCGGTTAAAGTAAAAAAGGTTGTTGACTGCGCAAAAGAACATAATATACCAGTCAGAATTGGTGTAAACGCCGGGTCTCTTGAAAAGGATTTATTGAAAAAATACGGTGGCGCAACGCCTGCGGCGATGGTTGAAAGCGCGATGCGCAATATTGATATATTAAGATCGCTCAATTTTCATGAAATAAAGGTTTCAATAAAGGCATCAGACGTATTCCGCACCGTCGAAGCATACAGGCTTCTTTCCGAAAAGACTGAACTTCCTCTTCATGTGGGAGTAACTGAAGCGGGCGCTCTTTTCCCGGGCATTGTAAAATCAGCCCTTGGGATCGGAATGCTTCTTGCCGAAGGCATCGGGGATACGATAAGGGTTTCCCTGACAAGGGATCCTGTTGAAGAGGTGCGGGCAGGATATGAAATACTAAAGGCGCTTGAAATAAGAAAGCGCGGGCCGGAGATTATATCCTGTCCTACCTGCGGACGTTGCACCATTAACCTTTTTGAAATCGTTGAGCGTGTGGAGAAAGCTCTTTTGTCAAATCCGGCGCATATCAAGCTGGCCATAATGGGTTGTGTCGTCAACGGGCCGGGTGAGGCAAAAGAGGCTGATATCGGAATTGCCGGAGGGGACGGAACGGGCATTCTTTTTAAAAAGGGGAAGGTCATAAAGAAGTTTCCGCAGGAGATGCTTGTTGAGGTTCTTCTTGAAGAGGTAGCTAAAATGAAAGAAAATATTTCCGGGAGAGAGAAAGGATAAAATGGGAAAAGAGGAAAAAACGGCAATATCCCCCAAAAGGGAAGAGGATTATTCGGAGTGGTATCAACAGGTGGTTAAAGCCTCCGATATGGCTGAAAAATCGCCTGTGAGAGGATGCATGGTTATAAAACCCTGGGGATACTCCCTGTGGGAAAATATAGTCCGTGAACTGGATGACATGTTTAAGGAGTCGGGTGTTAAAAACGCATATTTTCCTCTTTTTATTCCTCTCGGCTTTCTTGAAAAAGAGGCCAGCCATGTTGAGGGTTTCGCAAAAGAATGCGCTGTAGTAACTCATCACAGGCTGGAAAAAAATGCGGACGGCAAGCTTGTGCCTGCGGGGCAGCTAACGGAACCGCTGGTTGTGAGGCCGACTTCCGAGACCATCATCGGCGATGCCTTTTCGAAATGGGTGAGCAGTTACAGGGATCTGCCGCTTCTCATCAACCAGTGGGGAAACGTGGTAAGATGGGAAATGAGGACCAGGATTTTCCTTCGGACAAGCGAGTTTTTATGGCAGGAAGGTCATACCGCCCATGCTACGGAACAAGAGGCTATGGAGAGAACGCGGTTGATGCTTGATATTTATGCCAGGCTTGCCGAAGAATATCTGGCCCTGCCCGTTACACAGGGAAGAAAAACGGCTGCCGAGAGATTTCCCGGGGCGGTTGAGACCTTTTGCATAGAGGCCATGATGCAGGACAGGAAGGCTCTTCAGGCCGGAACCTCGCATTTTCTGGGACAAAACTTTGCAAAAGCTTCGGAGATAAAATTCCAGTCATTTGAAGAGAAGGAAGAGTATGCATGGACAACATCATGGGGCGCTTCAACCCGGCTGATCGGCGGAATTATAATGTCGCACGGAGATGATGATGGAGTAATTCTTCCTCCAAGGGTTGCATCATCTCATGTTGTTTTTATTCCGATATACAGATCACCGGATGACAGGCCGAAGGTCATGGAATATATAGAAAGAATTGCCGCTGAACTGAAAAATACTTTCTACTGTTACCGGAAAATACGGGTGGAAATCGACGACAGGGATACCGGAGGCGCCAGGGGATGGGAGTGGATAAAGAAAGGCATTCCCTTAAGGGTTGAGGTGGGGCCGAGAGATATGTCTCAGGATTCCGTTTATGTAGCAAGAAGGGATAAGCCGCACAGGGAAAAAATCTCGATGAAAAGGGAGATGTTTATAAAAGAAATTACAGGCATTCTGGATGAAATTCAGAATGCTCTTTATGAAAAAGCCGTTTCTTTTAAGGAGAAAAATACTGTATTCGTGGACGGTAGTAAAGATTTTTACGAATTTTTTACTCCGCTGAATAAGGAGCAGCCTGAAATTCACGGAGGGTTTGCCGCATCTCACTGGTGCGGGGCAGGAGTGTGCGAGGCAAAAATAAAAGAGGATTTAAGTGTCACCATAAGATGTATTCCTCTTGTGCAGGAAAATGAAAAGGGAAAATGCGTATGTTGCGGCAGGCCCAGCAGCGGGCGAGTTGTATTTGCCAAAGCATATTAGTTTCCGTCCGGAAATGGCCCTTTTATGCGATCTCTGTGTCAATCTGCGGGATTTCTTGTGCGACATACATTGCGTATGTCTTAAGCGCAATCCCTTGATTTTCTTGAGCTTGCCCAAAATTGCCTATTTCTGAACTGGAACCAAAAAGTGAGCGCATTACCCGCTGCTTCCTGCGGGATTAGTGAGCGATTAAAACAGACACTATTCCCTACGGTCGAAGATTCCACGCAGCTTGTTGCGTGGATCTTCAAAATCAAATGTATCCAAACTTTGTTTCCAGATGGACATATATTAATGAAGACGGGTTTACTGGCGAATACGAAACGGGTGTAAAGATGATCAGGATTACGGATATTGTTGATAAGGTTACGGAGAATAATCCTGACGCCGATCTTGATATTCTTGATCGCGCCTATATCTATTCAGCAAGGGTTCATGATGGCCAGGTTCGATTATCAGGAGAACCTTATCTCTCTCATCCTCTTGAAGTAGCAGGAATTCTAGCCGATATGAAGCTCGATGTGGTGAGCATTGCAGCCGGGCTGCTGCATGATGTGATAGAAGATACACACGCGACTACTGAAGAAATCACCGGGCTTTTCGGTCAGGAAATCTCACATATAGTTTCCGGAGTGACAAAACTGAGTAAACTCCCGTTCAGTGATTCCCAGGCAGCCCGCCAGGCTGAGAGCATAAGAAAAATGTTTCTTGCCATGGCTGATGATATAAGGGTGATTCTTATAAAGCTTGCCGACCGCCTTCACAACATGAGAACCCTGCAGTTCCAGAGCGAGGAAAAAAGAATAAAAATAGCACAGGAAACACTCGACATGTATGCGCCTATTGCGGCACGCCTTGGAATCTACTGGATAAAACATGAGCTCGAAAACACTTCTTTTATGTATCTTCAGCCTGATGAATATTTAAAGATTAAAAATCTGGTCAGCAAGGACATAGAGGAGCGGGAAAAATATGTCGAGACCGTCAAGAGCTATATTCAGAAAAAGATGTATGAGAATAACCTGAAGGGTGATGTGTCGGGAAGATACAAGTATTACTACAGCATATACCAGAAAATGATAAAACAGAATCTCGAATTTGACCAGGTCTACGATATCATTGCATTCAGAATTATCCTTGATACGATACCACACTGTTATGAAGCTCTTGGCCTGGTGCATGCACTCTGGAAACCGATAGCCCATAAATTCAAGGATTATATAGGTTTTCCAAAGCCTAACATGTATCAGTCGCTTCATACAACTGTTGTCGGTCCTATAGGTGAAAGGATCGAAATACAGATAAGGACATGGGAAATGGACAGGGTTGCAAAATCCGGTATTGCAGCCCACTGGAGCTACAAAGAAGGGAAAAGTATCGATGACAACATCAGCAAGAAATTTTCCTGGATTCAGAATCTTGTCGATAATCAGGAAGAATGTAAAGATCCTGTTGAATTTCTGGAAAATGTCCGCATAGATCTTTATCCGGATGAGGTCTACGTGTTCAGCCCCAAAGGCGCCATCAAATCTCTTCCCAAAGGTGCAACTCCTGTTGATTTTGCCTATCTCATTCATACCGAAGTCGGAAATCAGTGTGCAGGCGCAAAAGTCAACGGGCGCATGGTTCCATTAAATTTTGAGCTGCAGACAGGCAATATAGTTGAAATAGTTACCGCAAAGGGGCATCATCCGAGCAAGGACTGGCTTAAATTTGTAAAAACAGTGAAAGCCAGATCCAGGATAAGGCAATGGATCAAGACCCAGGAAAAGGATCGCAGCATAACCCTTGGGAGGGAAATGTGCGAAAAGGCTTTCAGGAAGGAGCGCCTTAACTTTGCTGCTATCATAAAATCCGGAGAGATGGATAAAGTAATAGAGCAGCTGGGTTTTAAAACTTTTGACGATATGATAGCAAGTATCGGTTATGGAAAAACGACCCCTCTTCAGATTGTAAGAAAGTTTGTATCCAAGCCGGAAACGGAAGAGGATGGATCGATACTGGATAAACTGATCGGCCGGGTCAGAAAGAAGAAAACAACATCCGGTGTTGTTGTAAAAGGTATTGACGATATATTAATAAAGTTCGGAAAATGCTGTCAGCCGGTTCCAGGTGATCCGATAACAGGTTATATTACACAGGGTTATGGTGTTACAGTCCACCGAACTATCTGTGTGAATGCACTGAAGATGAATCCCGAACGGCAGATAGATGTAGAGTGGAATGTAAATTCGTCTGATTTATATCAGGTTAAAATCCATATCTCATCCTACGACAGAGTCGGCCTTCTTGCCGATATCGCTTCCAATATAAGCAAGAATGGCGCAAATATAATCGGCGCCAACTCCACAACAAGGGAAAACAAGACCGTGGAGAGCCTTTTTACGCTTACAGTTAAAGACACCGACCATTTAAAAAAGGTTTTATCAGATCTGAAGAAAGTAAAACTGGTTACAGATGCAAAGCGTATTGATGAGTAATCTTCGGTAGTTGAAAATTACGGTGCTTTGACAACGAGACCTGACCTGATGCAACTGGTACAGACCATAATCTTTTTTACTCTTCCATTGCGAAGCGCTCTTACACTCTGAAGATTGGGATTGAACCTGCGGCTTGTAACATTATGAGCATGGCTTACATTGCTCCCGACCATAGGTTTTTTCCCGCATATTTCACACATTCTGGACATAATATTTCTCCTTGAACGGCTATGTATAAAATCATTCTGCTTAAGTTGCGCTTCATCTTTCGTCAATGAAGCGTACTAACATGTACGCTTCATTCCTCAAGATTCGCACACCTTGCATAATGCACTTTTTACTTTGCCGTCAAATATTTTTTCGATCAACAAATTTTATAAATTATATTATCCTGCATACAGTCGTAAAACAGGATAGGCGCTGATACACCAAAACCTGTTCAGTGTAAAGCACTTTTTTTGTCCTGTTTTGACAGCATCGTTTCGCACAAGGCGATATATTGAATAGCTTTCTGATGGACTCCCACGTCGGGATAATTGGTAAGAACGGCCTTAAAGCGTTTCAGGGCAGCCTTGTAATATTTTGATTTATAATAATAAAAACCGATTTCAAATTCAGATTCAGCTATGCTTTTATAACAGGTATTTGCGTATTCCCCTGCTTTTAGCGCATATGTGTCCTTCGGAAACCGCTTAATAAGACGATTGAATGCATCAAGAGCTTTTTTGGCCACAGTCTGATCCCTGTCGGGAGTATCAACCTGCTCAAAATAACACAACCCTGTCTGGAAAATAACATATGGGATTGCATCATTGAGGGGATGAAGATTCTCAAACTCCTCGTATGCGGCTACTGCATCATCATATTCTTTCAGCTTGTAATGCGAATCGGCTATTTTAAGCTCTGCAAGCATCGCAAATTTACTGAAAGGATACCAGTCTTTGAGCTTTTCAAAGGATTCTATCGCATCTTTGTAATCACCTTCATGGTAGGCTTCCATGCCGTCGTCGGCAAGCTCCTGTGCATATTTTTCTTCCTTGACCGCAAATAATGCACATCCCTGGCATACAAGCACTGCGATGAACAATATCAAAATTATACGGGTTGATTTGGCTGTCAATTTTTCAGACTTTCAATGTAATGTTCCGCTGAAAATGCTGCAATTGCTGCATCTCCCACGGCAGTTGAAACCTGACGCAGAGGAGTGTTGCGGCCATCACCCGCCGCAAAAACGCCTGGAACGGAGGTTTCCATATTATTGTTGGCAATTACGAATCCGTATTCATCAAGTTTTACGGAATCGCCGAGAAAACCGGTATTCGGCAGAATTCCGACCCAGATAAAGCATCCGTCAACAGCAAGCTCTTTTTCTTCACCTGTTTTAACATTCTTTACGAATATCTTGTCAAGGCCATCAGAGCCTCCGATATGGGTTATAACGGAATTCCAGACAAACTCTATTTTTTCGTTTGCAAGCGCGCGTTCCTGAAGAATTTTTGCCGCTCTAAGCTTATCCCTTCTGTGAATGAGGTATACTTTCCGGGCAAACTTTGTAAGAAACAAAGTTTCCTGCACGGCGGTATCTCCACCTCCGACGGCTGCAACAGTTTTATTCCTATAAAACGGGCCATCGCAGGTGGCGCAGAAAGATATGCCCCTTCCGTAAAAAGCATCTTCTCCCGGCACTTCAAGCTTTCGAGGATGGGCTCCCGTGGCAAGTATTACTGCATGTGCCGTAACCATCCCGCTGTCAAGGTTTATTTTTTTGACCTTTCCCGAAAGATTAAGAGAAACGACCTCGTTGCTTTCTATTTTGAGTCCCAGCCTTTTTGCCTGATCCGCCATTTTTCCGACAAGATCCACTCCGCTTATTCCTTCCGGAAAACCGGGATAATTCTCAATCCAATCGGTTACCAGTATCTGGCCGCCTGGCACAAGCTTTTCAAATAGGACAACATTCAGCCTTGCGCGGGCAGCGTAGATCCCGGCTGTAAGTCCGGCAGGCCCTCCTCCGATTATTATGAGATCGTAGTCAACTTTTTCCATTACAAAGATTCTTTATTAGAGAATTCCGTTTATCGATTTTTCAAGTTTGGATTTGGCTACCATTCCGGTAATCTGGTCAACAATCTTGCCCTGCTTGAAGAAAATGAGGGTAGGGATTGCTTTTATTCCAAATTTTCCTGGGGAAACAGGATTGTCATCCACATTACATTTTGTAAATTTTACTTTATCTCCGAATTCGCCTGCAAGCTCTTCAACTATAGGGCCTATGGCCTTGCACGGACCGCACCATGGAGCCCAGAAATCAACCAGCACCGGCTTTTCAGACTGCATGACTTCCGCATCAAAACTGCTGTCACTTACCTCAAGAATTCCTTCAGACATGATACATTTCCTTTCCTTTAAAGTAATATATATTACGTATCATTATAGTGGCTGGCTTAGGTATTGTCAACCCAGTCCTTTTCAGGCAAAAATAATGAATTTATAACGCATAATGCCGATATTGGCTTATTGAGGGTTATCAAAACGAACCGGCCAGGCCAGCGTTAAAATATCCAATATTGAAATGCCGGAATGAAATGTAACGGTTCTTTCTTAATGGCTCCTTATGCGACTGATTGACAATAGCAGGTCGCTTTGTTAATTGGTATTTGAAAAAAATAGGTGTTATGAGTCTGTCTTGCTTTTCATACGGATTTTAAACAGATGCTGGCCATTATTATAGTGATTGCCAGAATAATGTTCCGATTGAAGCTAGTTTAAATTATTTGGGTATGGGTGCGTATTGCATAAACACCCATACCCAAACGGAATATATCTGTGACATTTTACCATAACACATAAACGGAGGTGCTTTAATGGGGAACAGAATCCGGATTGGCGCCCTTATATCAGGTGGAGGAACAAACCTGCAGGCGATTATTGATTCCTGTGAATCTGGAAAAGTTGACGGAAAAATTGTATTTGTGGGAACCGATAATCCGGATGCAAAGGGCCTTGCGAGAGCATCAAAACACAATATTCCGACTTTTGTCGTGGATTATTCTTCTATTATCAGGCAATATGGGAAAGATCCGGGAGCAATCAGTCTGCCTGGTGATTTTGAAATGCAAGATATCCTTTCCAGGATTTCCCTTTTCCCTTCCGGGGCAGATTCCAAAAAGAAAGAAAAATTTGTTGTAACAAGAGCCATCGCCGAGGCTTTGCTTATTGAGAAGATGAAACCCTACCCCTTCGATCTCCTTGTCCTTGCAGGATTTATGCGAAATTTCACTCCATATTTTATCGACAGGATAAATACCGATCCTGATAATCCCCGCATTATGAACATACACCCAGCCCTGCTGCCGGCTTTTCCGGGCACTGACGGATATGGAGACACTTTCCGTTATGGTTCAAAAACAGGAGGATGCACAGTACATTTCATCGATTACGGGGAAGACTCCGGCCCTATAATCGGTCAAAAGGCATTTCAGATAGAACCGGACGATACGATAGATTCAATCAAAAAAAAAGGACTTGCCCTTGAATGGGAGCTTTACCCTGAATGCATCAGGCTTTTCGCCCAGAAATGCCTTAAGACCATAAAGATGACCTATACGCTGGATGACGGAAAAGAGGTCAATAGAACGGTGGTTAAGATAATGAACGGTGAACAGTAAAGCAAGGGGCAAAAATACAGAGGCACAAACCGGTAAACAGAGGCTATTATAATGCGGCTCAGAACAAAAACCTCTCTTCTTATGGCTGTTATAGCGGCAATTTGCGTGGGCACCATAAGCCTATTCTTTATCCGTTTCCTGGAAAGCTCTCTCAGAAAAACAATCTATTCCAACATCGAAACCATTTCAGGCTCGACAGCGGAATCTGTGACAATGCTTTTAAATGACAGCCTGAACGATGCTAAGGCTATTGCTTTCAATCTTCCGGCTGACGTCATAGAGAAAAGAAAACCGGATGAAGCGGAAAAATTCATGAAATCCATGGTTGAATTGTATCCCAGGTTTGAAAACGGGATGTTTCTGCTCGATAAAAACGGGAAACTCTGGAGCGATTATCCTTATTATTCAGAAACAAGAGGAAAATCCTTTGCCTTCAGGGAATATTTCAAACGAACCATGGAAGAAGGAAAAGGAATCATAGGAACACCTTATATTTCTGCAAGAACAGGTCAGCCGGTCATTACCGTGACAGCCCTGATAAGGGACAGAAACAATAAAGTCGCAGGGCTTCTGGGCTGCTCCATGCGACTTCTTTCCCCGCAACTTTTTGGCGGAATCCGGCAAGAAAAGATTGGAGAATCCGGATATATCTATATAGCGGATAAATCAAGGATGATAATTCTGCATCCGGACGATAAAAGAATCCTGAAAAAAGATATCCCGGCTGGAGCAAACAAGCTGCTGGATGCCGGAATAGATGGTTTTGAAGGAGTCGGAGAGACCGTCAATTCGCGTGGAATTCCAATGCTTCTCTCATTGAGACAGATTCCGAATACTAATTGGGTGCTTGGAGCGCAACAGCCTAAGTACGAGGCATTTGCCCCTATGAGAGAAGCTTTAAAGAGGTCTGTTTTCTCTGTTCTGTGCGTAGCCATGTTAGCGGGTCTTATAGGAATTATAGCAATAAGAAGGATTACCTATCCTGTTTTAAAGCTCAGAGAAGTGACCCTGAAACTTGGAGAAACGCCTCTCGATGATAAACTAGAAGAACTGAAATCAGACGATGAGATAGGTGATCTCTACAGGACATATCACGAGATATCCCTGAATCTGAATAAAACCGTGTCTATTCTGCGGACTGCAAGGCGTGAATGGGAGCTTACATTCGATTCGGTTCCCGACGCAATTTTTATTACGGATAAAGAGGGCAAAATAGGGCGACTTAACTTTGCCGCGTCAAAGCTTTTCAAAATGAAATTCACCGAGATGATCGGGCGGCCCTGTTACGAGGTTATTCATAGAAATGATATTCCATTATGCCCGCACAAGGAATTTCTGGACAGGGGAAAGACGACCCGGGAAGAGATTGAGGCGCCGGATGGAAACTCATTTTTTGAAATAATAACAACCCCGCTCACTGACGAGACCGGAAATATAGTTGGTTCGGTTCATATTGTTGTGGATATAACAGTGCGCAAAACTGCGGAAATGGCCCTTAAAGAGAGCGAACAGAAATACAGGGAGATAGTTGAAAACTCGATGGATATGATATTTACCTGCGATCTTGAAGGGAACTGCACTTCCTGCAACAGGGCAATCGAAGAGATTACGGGTTATACGCGGGATGAAATTATCGGCGCGAACTATAAGACGTTTTTCGATAAAGAGAACACCCGAAAAATTACTGAGATACGAAACAAGCTGTATGAGCTAGGAATTCAGTTAAAAGAGAGCACCTTTGAAATTATCACAAAAGATAAACGGAAGCTTACGATTAAGGTAAACGCTTCTCATATAATAAAAGACGGAAAAAAGACAGGCTTTCTGGGCATCATGAGAGATGTTACGGAGCAACAGAAACTTGAATCCCATATGATACGCACAGAGAAACTGGAGGCGATCGGCACTCTTGCAGGCGGAATAGCCCATGACTTTAATAATATTCTGACTGCAATAATGGGATACTTAAATCTTGCAAAACTTTTTCCGGAAGACCCGGAAACAATCCAGAATTATATCTCTAAAGCCGAGACAGCAGTCCTGGGCGCAACAGGCCTTACAAGACAGCTTCTTACTTTTTCACGGGGCGGAGAACCTTTCAGGGAGACAATTTACATACAGCCCGTGATTGACGAAGCGGCAAGCATGGCTCTTGGAAAGTCAAGCAGTTCAACCTGTGAGATGCATTACGGGGAAAACATAAAACCGGTTGACGCAGACCGCGGGCAGATCCTGCAGGTTATGACAAATCTTCTGATAAATGCTCGGCAGGCAATGCCGGGCGGGGGAACGATAGTTGTCGCGGTAAAAAACGTGTTTGTAGACGGCCGTAACGGCAGAGGATCTCTTCCGGAAGGCGAATATGTATCGGTTTCGGTAGGAGATGAGGGGGTTGGAATACCCCAAAACAATTTACAGAAAATATTTGATCCGTTTTACACAACTAAAAAGGAGGGAAGCGGCCTTGGCCTCGCAACATCCCATTCAATAATAGCAAGGCACGGTGGGTATATAGAGGTTGAATCGCTTGTGGGAGAAGGGTCGGTTTTTACCTTTTATCTTCCTGCAGCAAAAGGAGCGCTGAGAAAATCTGAAGTAAAAAAGGAAAAAATTATAATCGGAACCGGCAGGATTCTTTTGATGGATGATGAAGCAGATATCCGTGACCTGGGGCTTACAATTTTGAAAAAAGCAGGATATGAAGTAGATGCGGTTGAAGACGGAGAAAAGGCCATAGATCTTTATGTGGAAGCAAGAGCTGCCGGTAGGCCTTACAAAGCCGTTATTTTTGATCTTACGATTCCGGGAGGATTCGGCGGCATGGACGCAATGAAGGTTCTCAAAGAGATGGATCCGGGGATAAAAGGAATCGTGATAAGCGGGTACAGTCAGGATCCTGTCATGAGCAACCCGGAAAAGTACGGGTTTTCCGCGGCTCTTCAGAAGCCTTTTAACATAACCAGTCTGACCCACGTTTTAAACAGCATAACCGTGAATGATGGTGGAATGTTGAACCGTGAAGGGTGAGCTGGGCTCTTCAGTCTCATGATCAAATGTTATGCAAAGCCATTACAGCAACTTGATCATAATCGGAATGGCAACCATCGAACCGATAGCAGCCCCGATATTTGTAAAGGCAACCACAAGGAGAATTCTTGTTACCTTGTTTCTCCAGAATCCCCTTATGGAAAGGATATCTTCAGGGAGGCTTTCAAGATCCTTAACCTTCGGTTTGCGGGAGAAGGCTTCCACCAGACCCGAAACCCATCCTGCGGCTATGAGCGGATGAATGGTTGTTAAAGGAGCTGCAAGAATCGAAGATAAAATCGTTAAAGGATGCGCCATGGCAAGAAGGGCGCCCAGTCCTGCAAGAAGACCGGTTATAATCACCCACCATGTTATCATGTCTGTCCCGGCTTTTGCTCCGCCGTAATAAAACCCGAGAACAAAAAGGATTATTATGCCGGCGCCCGTGATCCATTGAACAGCATCAGAAAGCCTGCTTTTAGGCGGTATTATTTCAAGCGATTCGGTGTTTATGGTTTCGTTCCAGTATAATTTTATGCCTTTCACGTGGCCTGCGCCTACAACGGCCACTATTCTTTTTCCGGGTGCCGACTTTATCTTCTGGGCAAGGTACATGTCTCTTTCATCAATCAATATTTTTTTTAAAACAGGCAGCGATTTTCCTACTTCAGCAAGAAGGGTCTCAAGAACATCCTC
>RPRI01000051.1 GCA_003818505.1 Desulfobacteraceae bacterium
AGATCGAAGAACGTTATGGTTTCCGCTCTTCTTTTAATTTCGTTTCAGGCGATTACCCTGTTCCGTCGGCATTGCGCCTATATCTGACAGATCACGGATTTGAAATAGGCATACACGGCCTGCATCACGATAAAAACCTGTTCCGGTCCAGAAAGATCTTTGAGAAGCAGGCTGGTGAAATAAACCGATATATAAAGGAATGGGGTGTTGCAGGTTTTCGCTGCCCCAGCATGTACCATGACCTTGAAATGCTTCATGATTTAGACATTGAATATGACGCCTCCACCTTTGATACTGATCCTTTTGAACCGCAGCCGGACGGTATGGGCACCATTTTCCCTTTTTTTGTTCCGAACCGCCGCTCCTCCTCAACTGAGCCTCGACCCTCGACCCTCGACCCTCTCCCCTCAAACGGTTACATCGAGCTCCCCTATACCCTCCCCCAGGATTTTCTTCTCTTTGTCCTAATGCAGGAAAAGAATATCGATATCTGGAAGAAAAAGCTGGATTGGATCGTTGAAAATGGCGGAATGGCTCTGTTCATCACGCATCCAAACTATATGAACTTTGATAAAACACCAAATTATGAGGAATATCCCGTCGAATATTATGAGGAATTTCTGAAATACATTCAATCTAAATACAAAGACCGGTACTGGCACGCACTGCCTAAAGACATGTCACGTTTTTGGGCCTGCAAGCACGAGCTCAAAACAACCTCGCCCCTCAACTCAACACCCTTAACCCGATCATCTCGCCCATCGCCCCTGACCCCTAAACCCCATCTCCACGCCTGCATGCTCGTCTACTCTTTTTATGAATCGGACAACCGGGTCATGCGGTATGCGGAGGCTCTGGTGAAGCGAGGTGATGCCGTTGATGTTATCGCTTTGGGCAAGGAAGGAACGCCCCGTTATGAAGAGATCAGGGGAGTCAAGGTTTACCGGATACAAAAACGGATGATCGATGAAAAAGGCAAGCTATCCTATTTGCTGAAATTGACCGCTTTTCTATTTAATTCCTTGATCTTTTTGACAAACAAACATCGGGAAAAACCATATAATTTGATCCATGTTCACTCCGTTCCCGATTTTGAAGTCTTCGCTACAATTTTTTCAAAACTGCAAGGCGCCAAAATCATCCTGGATATTCACGACATCGTTCCCGAGTTTTATGCAAGCAAATTCAATCAAAATGAAAAGAGTATGGTGTTCAAGGCATTGGTGATGCTGGAGTGGCTTTCCAGCAAATACGCCGACCATGTCATTATATCCAATCATCTCTGGGAGAAGACGATCCTCTCCCGTTCTGTGGCGAGGGATAAATGCACGGTCATCATGAATTACCCGGATGAATCCATTTTTTATAAACGGCCGCGAGAGAGAAATGACGGAAAGTTCGTCATGATTTATCCGGGAACGCTGGGCTGGCATCAGGGATTGGACATTGCCATTCAGTCCTTCTCTTTGATAAAAGATCAGGTCCCGGAGGCGGAGTTTCATATCTACGGTCGCGGTCCGGAGAAAAAAAATCTGGAGCGCCTGATTGCTGAACTGGGTTTGGAAAACAGGGTTTTCATCAAAGAAACGGTGCCGATCGATCAGATCGGAAAAATCATGGCCAATGCCGACCTGGGTATCATCCCCAAGCGCAATGACCCTTTTGGTGGCGAAGCCTTCAGCACCAAGATACTGGAATTCATGTCTCTCGGTGTGCCCGTGATTGTTGCTGAAACCAAGATCGACAGGTTCTATTTCAATGATTCAATATTGAAATTCTTCAAGCCGGACGATGCGAACGATCTTGCGCAATGCATGCTTTCACTGAGAAGCGACAAGACCTTGCGTGATCGCCTCCGTGAAAATGCCCAGAAGTTTGTTGAAGACTACAATTGGACAAAAAGGAAACAGGAATACTTCAGTTTGGTCGATTCCTTAACAAAAAACTAAGGCCTGGTTAAAACTAAGATCCGTATCGAGAAGGTCCTGCTGCCGTCGCAAGAAGAAGGATAAACATAAAATGAGAACCAAGACAGTAACCCTTAAGCTGCCATTGAGCGTATTTTCAGCGCTCAAAAAAACACCGGTTGAGTTTTCAGATGAGATACGCCTGACTGCGGCGGTAAAGTGGTATGAGATGGGTGTCGTCTCCCAAGAGAAAGCTGCTGAAATAGCCGGCATGAACCGTGAGGACTTCTTGCCGGCGTTGTTAAAATTCAACGTATCCCCTTTTCAATATTCAGCAGATGAGGTTCTTCGAGAGGCAGGCTATGAGTGTGATTTTATGAGAATTGGTGAATGAACCAGAATCATCATAACAATTTATCCTACGTTCTAATCACGCCGGCGCGTAATGAAGAGGCATATGTAGAACAAACAATCCAATCTGTAATATCGCAAACTGTTTTGCCCCGAAAGTGGGTGATTGTCAGCGATGGTTCGACGGACCGCACCGATGAGATTGTAAAAAAATATGTGATTGAATATTCCTGGCTTGAACTAATTCGGATGCCTGAACACAGGGATCGTCAGTTCGCCGCAAAGGTCAGCGCCTTTAACGCAGGTTATGAAAAAGTTAAGGATTTAAAATATGATATTATCGGCAATCTCGACGCCGATATTTCTTTCGGCCCGGATTATTTTGAGTTTCTGCTTTCAAAGTTTCAAGAAGATCCAAGTCTCGGTGTAGCCGGAACTCCTTTTGTTGAAGAAGGGAAACATTACGACTACCGGTTTACAAATATTGAGCATGTTTCGGGAGCCTGTCAGATGTTCCGGCGAAAATGTTTCGAAGAGATCGGAGGATATGTCCCCATAAAAGGAGGGGGTATCGATTGGGTGGCCGTCACAACTGCAAGAATGAAAGGCTGGAAGACAAGAACTTTTACCGATAAAACATGCCGGCACCATCGGACAATGGGAACCGGCAACGTCAGCGCAAACATGATCTGGTTCAGGCAGGGGAGAAAAGACTATTTTTTGGGCAATCATCCTTTATGGGAAATTTTCAGAAGCATTTATCAAATGACGAAAAAACCAATTATCATAGGCGGGTCACTTATTATGCTGGGGTTTATTTGGTCCGCCATAACCGGAATGGACAAACCAATTCCGGCAGAGCTTGAACGATTTATTCGCAGCGAACAGATGCAGAGATTAAAAAAAGCGTTAAAGATTTAAGAATTTTTAGCCGCCGACCGACGCAGACAAATTATTATGGACATAAAAGACAATAAAATACGAGGGTCATGGTTTATATTTGGCATCAAAAGGTTTGAGTTAAATCTGTCCGAAGGACTTGATTGTTTATCGTCAGTGTTGGATTTGCCCGAAGGGCACGATAGTTTATCGCCTAGACGATAATATCTGCGAGCGTCTGCGTCTGTCTGCGGCTAATATGAATTGAATTTGTCTGCGGCAAATTATTATGGATATAAACGACATAACATATAAGATTAATGGTGCTATATATGAGGTCAATCGAGTTCTCGGTCCGGGCTTCCTGGAAAAGGTTTACGAGAATGCCTTGTTGATAGAACTTCGCGAAAGAGGCTTGAAAACGGAAAATCAAGTGCCGATTGAAGTCAAATATAAAGGTCATAGTGTCGGGGACTATATCGCAGATTTATTAGTGGAAGGAAAAGTCATTATAGAACTAAAAACTGTTGAAAATATTAGTACATTACATGAAGCACAATTATTGAACTATCTGAAAGCGACAGGTGTTAAAGTCGGGCTGTTAGTAAATTTCCAAAATCAGAAAGCTCAAATAAAAAGAATGGTGTTGGATTTGCCCGAAGGGCACGATAGTTTATCGCCTGTCAAGTCGACAGACGATAATGTCTGCGATCGTCCGCGTTAGTCCGCGGCTAATATGAAAGCTTGTGTTAAACATGCCCGAAGGGCACGATAATATCTGCGGTTGTCTGCGGCTAATATGAATCGTATTTGTTAAAAATCTGTGTTTGTCTGCGGCAAAAGAACATATTTGAAGGGAGTTATTTGTGAGCGATATTAAGGAAAGCGCGCTGAAAGTCGAAAAATGGGTCGAAGACCACAGCTACAAGGGTTACGATCCGGCTGACGGCTTGACATCATATTTGAGACCGCTCACCTTCGGAAATTTATTCCTGGATCGTTGTCTACAGCAACTTGTCTGGCGCAGCCCGATCAATATCCGTCCGATTTTAGGCGTAAAACCCAAAGCCTCTTTTATCGCTCGCGGTTATATGGCATGGGGCTATCTTACCAGATACAAAACCACCAACGATGAGAATTATAGGCGTAAAGCAATTGAGTGTCTTGAATGGTTAAAAACCAATAAAGCGCCGGGTTATAAAGATTATAGCTGGGGCAAAACACATGATTTCGCCAGCAGGAGTGGCAGACAGGGAAAATTTGAACCAATTACAATATGGACCAGTCTCATCGGATTCGCGTTCCTTGAGGCATATGAAATAACCAAAGACAAGAAACATTTGCAAGTGGCGGAAAGTATTTGTAACTGGATATTAAATGTACCAAGAAATCAGACATCATCCGGCTTTTGCATAAACTACACACCTAAGGATGATGGAAGCTGTACCATCCACAACCAAAGTATGGTTGCAGCCGCCATGCTCGCAAAAACATACAAACATACCGGCAATAAAGGTTTTCTTGAAATAGCCGGCGAAGCTATGAAGTATTCCTGCACGCGCCAACAGCCGGATGGCTCATGGTTCTATGGCGAAGGACCCACATGGCATTGGATTGACAATTTTCACACGGGATATAATCTGGACGCTCTCAAGTGCTATATCGAAAATACGGGTGACAAGAAATACGAAGACAATCTGAAGAAAGGCTTTGATTTTTTTAAAAATAATTTCATTGAACCAACGGGCAGACCGAAATATTACCACAACCGCGCTTATCCGATCGACAGTCAGTGCATATCCCAATCCATAGAGACCCTGGCCAATTTTTCTGAGTATGATCCAACATCCCTGGAACTGGCTTTAAAAGTCGCCAAGTGGGCAATTAATAATATGCAAGACAAAACAGGTTATTTCTATTACGCCAAATATCCAATGTTCACATTAAAAACGCCCCTTATTCACTGGGCACAAGCCACAACATATAAAGCGCTCGGGCTCCTTATTGCCAAACTAAATTCATAAAAGCTCTTATGCAGTCAGAAACAAACCGCATCACCGTCTGTATTTGTACCTTCAAACGGCCGCAGATGCTTTCCAATCTACTAAGCAAGTTGCAGTACCAAGTTACAGAAAATCTGTTCACATATTCAGCTGTCGTTGTCGATAATGACACCAATCAATCAGCCAGAGAAACCGTTAATACCTGGCAGGATAAATCAGCCATACAAATCGATTATTACTTCGAATCTGAACAGAACATTGCCCTTGCCCGGAACAAAGCAGTAGAAAACGCTACGGGCAATTTCATCGCTTTTATTGACGATGACGAGCTTCCAACGGGTTCATGGCTTCTGAATCTTTACAAGACATTGATGAAACACAGCGTTGATGCGGTACTCGGACCTGTAAAACCACATTATCCTGAAATGACGCCCGATTGGCTCATTAAAAGCAAGCTTTGCGAAAGGCCTGAGCACAAAACAGGCACGATTTTACATTGGGGACAGACGCGCACAGGCAACGTTATTCTCAACAAAAGACTATTTGAGAATAAAAATCTTTGGTTCGATCCCGCATTCGGAAAAACGGGCGGCGAAGATACTATATTCTTTAAAAAACATCACGAAAACGGAAAAACGTTTGTGTGGTGCAATGAAGCAGTAGTGTATGAAACAGTACCACCAGAGCGTTGCACCAAAATCTTTCACATCAGAAAGAACCTCAGAATTGGATGCGGCGTTGGCGAGAATCTTCGTAAGCAAGAGGCTGAATTTTGTCCTACCGATAGAAAGAAAAACAATAGGGGACTTCGCAATAGAATAATCATCCTTCTGAGTCAGCTCTTTCTCTTATGTAAAAGTTTTATCTGGATTATCTTAACAGTCATTCCGTTACCCTTAGTTGTCTTTTGCGGAAAAGCTTATTATGTGCGCTTTCTTGCAAAATTATCATACAACTTTGGAGTTATTTCCGGATTTTTTGGATTTGTTGTTATCCGTTATCGATCCTGATAGCTAACGTTAATTGCATAAGGTGTAATAATTATATCATCAGAAGGCTTTCAGTTACTTAATGGAATTAATGGTTATGAGACAGTTAGATGAAGGTTATACATATCAAGTTGACAATATAGATAAAAATGCATGGCATAATTTACTGGGTAAATTCAATGACTCATCTTTTTACCAGACTTGGTCCTATGGAGCGATATCATGGGAGAAAGAAAGTTTGAGTCATCTCATCCTGCGTAAGAATGACGAAATTATTTCGATTGCGCAGCTGAGGACAGCCAAACTCCCTTTGATGCCAATTGGCTTCGCATATCTATCATGGGGACCAATATGGAGGAAAAAAGGGGGAAAAAACGACTATGAAATTTTGCGAAATATGTTGCGAGCCCTATACAGTGAATACGTGAAAAAGCGCTTGTACCTTCTGAGAATTATTCCCAAACAAATTCATGATAATGAAGATGCAATTATAGGAGTATATAAGGATGAAGGCTTTTCTTGGTTGCCCGACCCGCAGAAAACCATATATGTCGATTTAACGCCATCACTTGATGAAATAAGAAAAAATATGGGTTCAGGATGGAAGAAAACCTTAAGGCGGTCAATGAATATTGATATGGATTTGATTGAAGACGATGAAGCCAGTTTAAACGATACTGCGATAAGCTTAGTTAGAGAGATGAAAAAACGAAAAGGATTTGCTGATTTTGGTTCCATGGAAAATAATTTGATCATTAATAACGATCTCCCTAATGAATTGAAGATGAAATTGGTGTTTTGTAAGTTTGAAAATGAGTTGGTGGCTGTGTTTGGCTGGTCAAAGATCGGCGAAACAGGGATCCCGCTCGTATCGGCAACTGGTAACAATGCATCAAAATCTCTCGCACCACACCGATTTTATTGGAAAATGATCGAATATTACAAAAATAATGGTTTTAGAAAATGTGATCTTGGCGGCATTAATAAAAAGAATAATCCCGGCGGATATCAATTTAAAGCAGGCGTTGCAGGTGCAACGCGTATAGAAAAAAATTATATTGGGCAATTTGACCTATGTGAGAACTATTTCAGTTCTTTTTGTTTTAAGACAGGCATGTCCTTTCGTCAGCATTGTCGAAGCTTGCTTGCTAAAGTGAATAGAATGAAAAGTTACCGGTAGCTTTTCTCTGCACAAAATTATGAGAATCCCCTCTTCAATTCCCGTGAATAGTCTCTTCACAAGGTGTATTCTGCGGATTGAAGAAATCCGAAAAAATTAAAGATATGACTTTCAATTCCTATACTTTCATCATTTTCTTTGGTATGGTCCTGACGCTTCACTATTCACCCTTGAACTGGAAGTTCAAGAAATTCAACGTGCTCGTTGCCAGTTATTTATTCTATGCTGCCTGGCATCCACCCTTTGTCATCCTTTTGTTGATCTGTACCCTGGCGGACTGGTTTGCGAGTAAAGGCATTGCGTCATCTGATACCATTGGCAAAAGGCGTTTCTTTCTTTGCATCGCCCTTTGCGTCAACCTAAGCATGCTGGCCTTTTTTAAATACGCCAACTTTTTGATGGAAAACTTTATCTGGATGATGAGCCTTTTCTCCATTCAGTATCAGCCTTTAAAGATAGACATCGTTTTGCCACTGGGCATTTCTTTTTTCACGTTTCAGTCGCTTACCTACACACTTGATATTTACAAACACAAAGCACAAGCCTGGCCGTCGTTCCTGGATTTTGCACTATTTGTCAGCTTCTTCCCCAAACTAGTCATTGGCCCCATCACAAGAGCTTTTGACTTCTTGCCGCAATGTCAAAATCCTACAAATATAGATATTGCTAAGGTGTCCTGGGGATTTTTCCTGTTGATTCTTGGCTTATTTGAAAAAGTGATTATGTCAGACTGCCTACTGGCGCCAGTAGCCGATATGTTATTTAATGAAGTGGGAACACCGGACATTATTAGTGCATGGACAGGCACGCTGGCTTTTACCGGCCAGATATTTTTTGATTTTGCCGGATATTCCACCTGTGCAATCGGTGTAGCGCTTTGCCTGGGATTTACCCTACCCCAAAACTTTAAATATCCTTATGCGGCTATCGGTTTTTCCGATTTCTGGCGTCGCTGGCATATATCATTATCAAGTTGGCTGAAAGACTATCTTTACATATCTTTAGGTGGGAATAGAAAAGGGAATGTCAGGACATACATTAATCTTTTTCTTACCATGCTGATCGGTGGTCTGTGGCATGGCGCCTCATGGACCTTTGTTGCCTGGGGTGGTTTGCACGGCTTATATCTCGTTATAGAGCGATTTCTAAAAAGCATTGTGCCCGATTCACTGGTATGGACGAAATTACCTGTGCAGTTTTTTTTTGCGTTAATCACATTCATTGCTGTTTCCTTCGCCTGGGTTTTTTTTCGTGCGGATTCATTCGGACAGGCGTTTACAATTATTACGACCATGCTGACTTTAGGGCCTGATTCACCTACCATCAGGATTAAATATTTTTACGTCCCGCTGACTCTGAGCATTACCGCAGCGATCCTTGTTTCACACTGGATCATGCGGGAACGTTCACTGGAGGCCATCATTGGGAAAATGCCCTGGTGGCTCAGAGGTATTGTATTGGCTGTATTAATGATCATCATTGTCACCTGCTCCGGAGAAGATCGTGCATTCATCTACTTCCAATTCTAACAACAGCGGCTGGGGCAAAAGCTGGCTTTTGGGACTGCTCATCGCCCTTTTTTTGCTTGGCGGGCTCGAATTCGCCTGGCGGATCAACGGACATCAACCCGACATTGTTGACGATCAACGTTTATGGGCAATGGAGAGAAGCAAAGCAGGCACATCTCCCAAGGAGATCGTTTTGCTTGGCTCATCCCGGATACAGACCGATATTTCAATGGCGACCTTGCGCCGTTTCATCCCGGATTACAACATTATAAATCTTCCAATAGACGGCACATGCGCTAATGCCACATTGCATGATCTTGCCGAGGATGATAAGTTTTCAGGTACGGTTATTATGGAAACAACATCGGAATGTTTGATGTTCGGTTATGATCAGAAGATAAGTCAGCAATCCTATGTCGATTATTATCATAGAGTTTATAATCTCAATGTGGAGGCAAACCGCCTCATCGCGACATTTTTACAGAAAAATTTAACAATAATTAATCCGTATTTAAACTTGATAAAAGTGACAGGAGACATAATTCGAAAAAATAAATGGCGTGAGCCAAATTATGTGACCACTTACGAGGATCGTTCGCGTTTGGCTGATTATACAAAATTGGATATCACCGAAAACAAAGCTATGCGACTGATAAAAACCGAGGGGCATTACAGGAAATTGTTACCGCGTATTTCAACACAACTATTGCAGGACCAATTAGCAAGTATCAATACCGATGTAGAAAAAATTATCAACCGTGATGGTAAGGTAATCTTCGTGCGATTCCCAGCCTCAGACGAACACTGGGATATGGACGAGAGATATTTTCCACGTGATAAGTATTGGGATACGATCGCTCCTTTAACGAAGGCGCGAATACTGCACTTCAAAGATATAGATATCATAAATAGCCTGCGATGCCCCGACACATCGCATTTGGATGTTAGAGATACAGTAACATTTACATCAAAACTATTTAATGAGATATCAAAATAATTAAAGGCTTTTATCAATTTTCGAAGGGCTCGGTCACTTACTAAAAGCGATTGACAAACATTTTCTTGGGGACGCCCGGTAACTTGCCTTTCGCTAATTTTATAGTTGCTCAATCTTCGCGATTAATTCGAAACGCGATTCAAAATTAGCGAAAGGTAAGATATTTTATTGAAGGGAATAATAAAATGATCGAAGGCAAACAAAGAGTATTGTGGATTGATGTATTAAAAGGTCTTGCAATACTGACTGTAGTATTGAGCCATGCTCCTTGGTTACATCGAATGGGACCCAAAGGAGTGTCTGTGATTGCTTCTTTTGCTATCCCATCATTCTGTTTAGTCTCTGGATACTTCTTCAACCCAAATGCATCATTTCGAGACCACATCCGCAGGCGTTTTAATTCTTTATTAAGACCTTATATTTTTATATCTGTTGTAGTGATTATAGCCTATGTAATCTTTAGAGGCGCCCCATCCGTATGGTGGTATTTATTTTGGACTATTTACGGTAATGGGCCAAATCTTCCCAAACAAATGTTTCATCTATTTTACTTAACAAATTTATTTATTGTCACATTGTTTGTCTGGGCTTTATTCAGATATTTTAAATTATTAAAATCCTCTAATAGCCTTCAATTATTATTTATTATGGGATTTCTTGTTCTTGGTGCACTGGGCATACAATTATTCTGGAATGTTAAAGTGCCAATATCTGTAACTAACTATTTCATGACCGATGGTAATCTTACCTTGATAAATGGTCTTCTCAAAAATCCTTCATACTCACAAGAATCACTTTTAGTGGATAAACAGTTTACCCTATACGGCTTACCGTGGAGCTTGGATTTTGTGCTAGTAACGTCTGCATTTTTCATGAGTGGTTATTTTGTAAAGCAGAATAAACTTGATCATTTATTTAATAAAGGAACCATAGCTTTTATCATGCTATTGGTCGTAATAGTGTGTCATTCCTTTTATAATTATACAATTAATTTAAATGTTCGTGTGTATGATCATCTCATTATCTCTACTACAGAAAGTTTTGCAGCTATTTATATTTTAATATATTTGTCTTTTTATCTCGGAAAAATGGATAACAAAATGACGCAGTTTATCAAATACGTTGGCCGCTATTCGTTAATCGTTTATATTTTTCATCCACACGCACAGAGTAACGTTTACCGCACATTGCTATCATCACTTTCCGAATCAATATCATTTATTGCGATTCCGCTGTCATTTATCGCAGGTGTAAGTTTGCCATTATTATTAAACTGGCTTTTACTCGAAAGATTCAAATCCTTTCGTTTCTGGTTTTACGCAAAATAAGTGGGTTCAAATACCTGATTTAACCCCATTTGTGTCCAGTAGCGTATTATGATGCATTATACACTATCCACGAGTTATAGAAAGGCTTTGCAAAAAAAATCAGAACGCCAAAAAATTGGATATCAACAAAATTATCATCAAAATAAGATGCTCATTATTAACGCCGATGACTATGGTTTAAATACAGAAACAACGGACAATATACTCTCCTGTTTCGCCCGGAAGAGGATATACTCCGCCAGCGCGATGACCTTTATGTCTGATTCGGAAAGGGCAGCGAATCTGGCACATGAAACAAAGATACCGGTAGGACTTCATCTTAATTTCAATGAGCCATTCACGGGGCCAACAGCATCTTCAAGACTTAGAGAACACCATCAAAAAGTAACCACCTACCTAAACGCGAGAAAGTGGAATCAGATTCTCTATAACCCATTCTTATGTAATGCCTTCGACTTTGTTTTTCAGGCCCAGTGGGATGAATTTACCCGGATTTATCACAAGGAGCCGCAACGGTTGGATGGGCATCGTCATATGCACTTGTGCATGAATGTGCTGCTATCCGGAAAGATCCCGAAGGGGATTAAAATAAGAAGAAATTTTACTTTCAGTCGCGGGGAAAAAAAATTCATGAATCGACTTTATCGGCACCTCATTGATTGGTGGTTGTCATCGAACTTCTCATGCACAGATTCCTTTTTTTCTATGGAGCCGATCGATTTGGCAAAGCTTCAAAAATTCGTCTTTTTATCCAAGACGTCAGAGGTTGAGGTTATGGTACACCCCGGCAGGGAAAAAGAGTACCTCTTCTTGTTGAGTCCGGTGTGGGAACACCTGATTCGTAAAGAATAATTTTATTATAAGGAGTATTTTTGCGCAACATTACCTACAGCAACAAGTTGCAGGACAGAGACCATGTAATTGACTTTACAAAAGGATTTTTAGTGATAGCAATGGTCGTCTACCATACACTCAATTATTTCCTTCCAACCTTTGATAGACTCTTTGCTTACGTCTCTTTCGTTACTTGGGCATTTATCTTCTATTCCGGCTTCATGTGCGGAACCATCTATTTCAAAAGATTTATTATCAATAGAGAAGCTGTATACAAAAGACTGAGCGTTAGAGCTCTGAAATTGATACTGTTATATATTATTATCAATCTACTCATTTATGTATTCATTAAAAGTAATGAAGAGTGCGTCCATTTCAATTCAAGAACAGTCTACGATAATTTTGTTCTTATCTTTTTCAGTGGCGGTAATCAATTTACAGATTTTAACGTGTTGCTGCCGATTGCATATACTCTTCTCATCTGTGCGCCACTAATTGGTCTTCATAAATTCAAATATCCCGTATATTTTATTTTAATCTCCGTGTTTGTATTATTGTCCTTTATTAATGTAACTACTCATAATATAAATTGTGTCCTTACAGGAATATTGGGAGTGTTCACAGGTCTCATTTTCAATGAATTACATCCCAAACTTTATATCACATCAATTCGATATATGGGGTTTCTGTTTTTGATGCTGTTTTTGTTTCTTGTTATTCCATATGAACCCAGAACGTACTTATTAGGTTTCATTATATATATTATCTTGGTTATTTACAACCTACATTCCTTAGGTATGCTGACAGCATCATTCAAAGTAGTAACTTATAGCATTGATAAACTCGGTCAATATTCGCTGTTTTTATATCTGGCTCAAATTGCCATATTACAGGTTTTTAGAAAATTATTTTGGTTTAGTTCATCGTCTATTACGATTGATCATGTTCTGATTTTTGTTTTTGTGAATGTATTCCTACTTGTTTTATGTTATCTGGCTGATTATTTACGGAAAAATATCACTTTCATAGATAAGGCTTACCTGTTCGTCTTCTCGTAAACAACAATTATCATATAATAATATTCTACCAAATATTTTCGCACTTGTATTGTTCACAAAAATAGAACCACAGGAGAATTTCATTTGCTACAATTGCCTCTAATACTTGCGTGCATCTTTATCTTTTTTATGCTTAGGCTGGATCGAAAGCAATATCCTGAAGCAACTTATGCGCTATGGATTCCGGCTATTTGGATGCTGCTCATTACCAGTAAAGGCAGCATAGCTGTTTGGTTTGGTGCTGGCGGTGAAATGGATGAAGGCAATAGCCTGGATAGGTTGTTATTAAGCGTTCTCTTGATCATTGCACTGCTGATTTTAATAAAAAAGCGTTTCAATTGGGCAAATCATATAAAGGATAATTCATGGCTTATGGTGCTCATATGCTTTACGCTGGTCACTGTTTTATGGTCCGATATGCCGTTCGTATCATTTAAACGATGGATTAGATGGACCATTTCTGCAGTAATCATGGCGTTTGTTGTGCGGACTGAGGTTGAGCCGCGCCAAGCATTACTGAGTGTCTTCAGAAGAGTTGTTTACGTTAATATACCTCTTTCAATCATAGTAGTCAGATTTTATGGCGATCTGGGGAGACAATATGTACCTTGGTCAGGCGATTTGACATGGATCGGAGTTGGAACGCATAAGAACGCTTTGACAGCTCTTTGTGTTTTTGCAATGTTTTTCTTGGTTTGGACATTCATAAGAAGATGGCGGAGCATTGAGAAGCCAACCACATGGTACCAAACATATTTGGAGGTCTTTATTTTTTTATTAGCATTTTATCTTTTCATGGGTCCGCAACATTCTTTAACGTATTCTTCGACCTCGCTTGTCTGTCTTGTTATCGGCGTGGCAACTCTCCTAATTTTCAATTGGTTAAAGAAACGTAATATTGTTTTAAACGCTAATTTAATATCAATCTTTATAGGTTTCATAATTCTTTTTGGCACAATTACCCCATTTATGGGGCATTTGCCATTTTTTGACGTTTCGGAGGTTCTCAATCGTGACTCTACACTAACCGGAAGAGCAGATCTTTGGGATAGACTCGTACCTTGCGCGAAACAGAACTTCCTTTTAGGTTACGGAATTGGTGCATTTTGGAGTGATTTACGTATTGATGAAATGCGGTCAATGGAAGCCCACAACGGGTATCTCGACGTGATCCTGAACTATGGCCTTGTTGGACTCATTTTATTCTCAATATTTTTGTTGAATTCAAGTCGCAAAGCCCATAGGGAAATAATAAAAAACTCTGATTGGGGCATTTTTTGGTTTTGTGTTATTCTGATGACTCTGATTCAAAATATACCTGAATCATCACTTTCTCCATTTACAGGTCTCTTTCGGGTGGCTCTTCTTCTTCAAATCTGTTGTCAAACAGGAACACAATCTAAACCGATAATGGAAACAGACAATTATGCGAGTTGTGCAAAGGTCTCAAATTGAAACCTAAAGATTACACAAACTTTTTTGATACAGAAAAACTTAAAGGAGATATGAAACAACGGGCGATCAGGGGTGGAATAATCACTTCGGTAAGCCAGGTAATCATGTTTGTTTTACGTTTAGCTTCTATCATGGTCCTGGCGCGTCTGCTTATTCCCGAGCACTTCGGTTTAATAGGCATGGTGACCGCGCTCACTGTCTTTATCGAAAAGTTTGAAGATCTAGGTTTGGGTGATGCGGTTGTTCAGAGAAAGGAGATTACCCATGAGCAGGTAAGTACTCTTTTCTGGTTAAACATGGTCATTTGTTTATTTATAGCAATTCTGGTTGCCCTCTGCGCGAAAGCTATTGCCTGGTTTTATAATGATCAGCGTTTGCTTTGGATAACCGTTGCACTATCTTCGAACTTTATCTTTTCAGGATTTTCCATTCAGCCCATGGCGCTTATCAGGCGTAGAATGCGCTTTGATCATTTTGCTTTAGTAAGAATACTATCAACAGCAGTTGGATTGGCTGTTGCTATTATATTAGCTTTGTTGGATTACGGGTATTGGGCATTGGTCTGGAAAGAGATTAGCAGATCAGTGACTGTCACTGTATTGGCCTGGTCATTCTGTACCTGGCGGCCCAGCTTACCTGCCCGTAATTCCGGTGTAAAATCAATGCTTAAATTCGGGGGCAATGTTACCGGTTATAATATACTTTATTATTTATCAAATAATTTGGATTCGATTCTACTTGGCAAATTTTACGGTGCCGTGCCGGTTGGTCTCTATTCACGAGCAAGACAGTTATCTGCAATTCCCATGAATCCCTTACTCGAACCTATGCAGTATGTCTCTCTTCCGGCACTCAGTGCTTTACAAAATGATCCTGTTAATTACCTGAACTATTTTAAAAAAATGTTGTCAATCCTTTGTTTTTTATATATGCCTATAATCGTTTATATCTGTATCTATTCACATCCTATCGTCTACATAGCCTTGGGCGCACAATGGATGGATACCGTTTCCATCTTCCGTTTACTTGCGTTTTCAGTTTTTATCTCCCCTATTGTTGTCATGCTTGGAGTGATTATGGTATCTACTGGCAAGTCTAAGCGATATTTTTTCTGGGGTTTGTTCACATCCTTATCAACCATCATTGCTTTTGTAGTCGGCATCAGATGGGGAGCAATCGGCCTGGCTGCTTCATGGTCAGTTTCATCAATAGCAAACCTGATATTTTCCTTGTTTTTCGTATTTAAAGGTTCTCCTGTTGGTATTGCATCAACACTTAAAAGTATATACAGACCGGCGATTGCAAGCATTGTTATGGGAATTGCGCTTTTCTTAATCTATCAATACCTCTCATCTTTTCATGTAGCATTTCAAATGTCATTATCCGTGCTCCTGGGAAGCTTAATTTATCTTTTCATCTGGATGCTTTTCCCCGGTGGTTATAAAAATATTATTGAATTTGCATCCTATCCCCTGTCAATGCTGAAACGTAAACGAGAAATGAACAAATAAAAATAATACAGAAAGATGCTAAAATTATGTCTATTATCGGCCATATAAAAAAGAAATTTTCCCCATCACTTGTTGCACAGTTGGGCTATTCCGATAAAGACATTCTCGTTATTGTCAACATCGACGATGTCGGTTTGCATAAGGATGAGACGGAAGCAAGTTTCAGGGCTCTGAATTTTGGCATGGTTAAAAGCGGCAGCATTATGGCTCCTTGCCCTAATTTTGATCATGTCATGAAATTGTGGAAAGAAAACCCAGACACCGATTTGGGCGTGCATTTGACTTTAACATGCGAATGGGGGGGAAAATATCCTTGGGCGCCGGTTTTCCCCAAAACTGATGTCCCCAGTTTGTATAATCCGGAAGGAATAATGTGGCCGACCACAGAAGCGCTTTTGCTGCATTCAAAACGAAAAGATATCGTAAGGGAACTAGAAGCACAGATCAACAAAGTGCTCGATACGGGATTAAAACCAAGTCATATCGATTATCATATGAACTTCGGATTTCATACAGATTTATTTCCTATCATTATAGAATTATCTCATAAATTTAATCTTCCCCTGCGTGTTCCAAAGAGAAAGATATTCAAATTGCCATTTGTCAAGAACAACGTATGGTCGTTACGAAGGAAGGGGTATATATTTCCGGATACGCGTAAGGGTATTTATATGATGGGAGGGGATGATCAATCGCTTGAATTCCGAAAGATGAAATATCACGACCACCTTCGCTCATTAAAACCGGGCGTCCATAATATTAATGTGCACATTGCATTCCAAACTAAAGAACTGCAATATCTCATGGGGTGGCATGATTCATCTATTCGGCAGATCGATTACGATGTATGGACCTCTGATGATATAAAAAAATTAGCAGAAGAGCTTGGAATCACTTTTATAGGGTACAGACCGCTACAAAAGCTCCAAGAAAGATTACTGAACCGCATGTAATGCTAATTTATGAAAGGGTTGCTGTATGGATAATGAAAAATACTTATTCCGACGACAATTTGTACTAGGACCCAGTTATATAAAAAGTTTCCCGAAATGGAACAGAGTCAGTATAAACGATAAGTTCTTTCTTAGCGTACATCCGGACTTAAATGTATTGAAGGTAACATTTAAAGAAAATACGATCATTTTATTAGGATATATTCTTGACCCGTTAAACCATTCTTTTAACAATCAAGATATCATTAATAGCGTAGCAGAAAAAATATCGGTAGCTGACGATATATTTCAATACATTGATTCAATGTGTGGGAGATTTGTATTTATTGTAAAAATTAACGATGAAGTGCGTATATTTAACGATGCCGCTGGATATCGCCAGATATTTTATTATACTGATGATAAAAATAACCTATGGTGTGGTTCACAACCTTCCATTATAGCTGAAGAGTTTGGACTTGGAACAGATCAGTCTATGGCGGAAGATCTCTCGAAACTCCCTTTGATTCGAGATGAAGGAGCCCGCTGGTATCCGGGAAACATCACACTTTACAAAGGTATTTATCATCTTACCCCAAATCATTATTTAGATCTTAAAAGCGGAGAAGTAAAAAGATATTGGCCCGTAAAAAGTCTTGAAACCATATCACCTGAAAAAGCTGCCGAATATTCATCGAAATTATTACAAGGGGCCTTCGAAAGTGCCTTCCAAAGATATAATCTGGCATTGACCGTTACCGCTGGGTATGATACTCGCGTTTTACTGGCAGCATGCAAAATGCTTAGAGAAAAAATTCATTATCTTACCCATACACATGGTGATCTCGATGAAAATGGTTCGGATATTCAAATTCCGAGAAAATTGCTTGAACGATACGGATTGAAACATCATATCGCCCATCATTCGAATAGAGTGGATGACGATTTTCAGATTATATTTAAAAGGAATGTCACGGGAGCAAAGGACCTGCACAGCAAAAACGCAAATGCCTTTTTAAAATATTTTGAAAGCATTGGTACAGAAATGGTCGTGGCACAAGGAGAAGCCGGCGGGCTGGGTAAACGCTTTTATCGGTTGCCGCCTTTCTTTAGAGTAAATGAAAAAACATTGGCAACTGTAGTGGGAATGAGGGGGAGTCGAACCGCTGAACGAGCAATCGGCGAGTGGCTGAAATCTGCTAACCAAACCGTTAATTCGGGAATAAACATCCTGGATCTTCTGTATTGGGAAATGAGATTAGGCAATTGGTCAACCCTTGCGGTCAGTTCATACGATATCGTATTTGAAACGCTTTTGCCATTCAATTGCAGAAAGTTATTGGAATGTTTCATCAGTGTGGATATAAATTATAGATTAACTAAAAAGAATACACATCTTTGTTTAATAGAGCATATGTGGCCCGAGTTGCTTGAATTCCCTCTAAATCCTGCTGTTACTAAAAAGGATGAAATTATGACAAAAATTAAAGGCAAAGAATTTTACGGGAAATTAAGATTTTTAAAGTTCACGTATCATTACTTATTTGGTTCGAAATAAGTTCCGGAATTCAAGATGTGAAAAATGTAGGTATTAAATCATTTCGTACATAATATGTCTTCTATGCATCGTATAGATCAGCATTGTTTTCCAACACTTGCCGAGCGATTAGGTTATTCTGACAAAGATATCCTCGTTATTGTCAACATAGACGATATCGGGTTGCATAAGGACGTGACGGAGGCAAGTTTCAAGGCTCTGAAATTCGGTATGGTAAAAACTGGCAGTATTATGGTACCCGCACCAAATTTTGAACAGGCGATTAAATTGTGGCAGGAAAATCCGGAAATCGATTTGGGGATACATTTTACTTTAACATCCGATGAGTGGGGAGAAAAATATTCCGGGCCAACGGTACTTCCCAAAACCGATGTTCCCAGTCTGTATAGTCCGCAGGGAGTTATGTGGACGACTGACGAAGCTTTCATAATGCACGCCAAAAAGAAAGATATGGTAAACGAGATGGAGGCACAGATCCAAAAAGTGCTTGAAACGGGATTAAAACCAAGCCATTTAGACCACCACATGAGTATCTACGGCCATCCTGATTTCTTGTCCATTTTAGTCGAGCTGTCACGTAAATATAAGCTCCCCATGCATTTACCAGGGCGAAGAAGATACAAGCTGCCCTTTATTAAAAACAATTTATTTTCCCTGCGAAGACGGGGATACGTATTTCCAGATACGCAGATGGGTATTTATCATAAGGAAGAGCAAAACCTGACCCTTGATTTTTGGAAAGCCAGATATCATAACCGTCTTCGATCATTAAAGCCGGGTGTCCATATTATTAAAGTGCACATTGCTTTCCAAACAAAAGAACTTAATAATATTACGGGAATACTTGATTCATCCATTCGACAGATGGATTACGATGTGTGGACTTCTGATGATACGAAAAAATTAGCAGATGAGCTTGGGATCATTTTTATAGGGTACAGACCATTACAGCAATTGCAGGTAAAATTAATGTTCCGTTAAACAACTTTTAGCCTTGAATTGGATATGCTTGTTGTGTTACATTACTTAAAATAGGCAAAAGCTTGAAGTGTAAGTTATTTTGTGCAAAATCTTATATAATTATAAAAGAAGGTTTTAGTAATTTATTAGGCATTTATAGAATAAGAAACCGACAGTAATGGAACCAGAAATGAGAAAAGGTGAACGAGCAAAAGTGCTGTGGTAAAATAATACATAATTATGTACTCCCTCGCAAAGGAGAATACAGAAAATGAAAAAAATAAATACACGTAAGGGCAAAGCAATCTTACTGTCAATTATCCTTCTTGTTTTACTATTTGTGCCGTATTCATACGCTGGAACTTATTATGTTGCTGCAAGTGGTGGAGGAACATCATGGGCTGATTGTACTAACATTTCTACACCTTGTACTTTAGCTACTGCCAATACCAACGCCGCTGCAGGCGACACGGTCTATCTCAGGGGAGGAACTTATGAGATCAAGACAAACGCTATCATTCCTTCAAATTCCGGTAGCGCAGGCAATCCGATAACCTTTAGCGGTTATGGGAGTGAAACAGTCACCATTCATGGTGCGTCTGATATAACTGGTGTATCAAGTAGAGGTATCTATTTAAATGGAAGAAATTATATCAAGGTTACAAAGATAAATTTTTCCAATATGTCCGCAGGATTACATATAAATAATGCTAACCACAATGAGATTTCGTACTGCTCTTTTTCGTTTCGTGACCCTTGGGCCGATGTGTTTCTTTCTGGAACGGCAAAATCAGAATCAACTACTGAGCTTTATGATAATGTAAACAACTTATCGTCATATAGTTATAGAAGAATATATAATGTTACTGATAAATCATCTGATGGAGCAGGTGGTGTAGCGACATTAACAACTATTCCAACTACATTAGTCGGTGCTGCATGGACAGATAAACATTGGGATGTTGGAGACTCTTATCAAATTACATCTACATACTCTTATGATCCTGCGGCTATTGACATAGGCGGGAACTCAACTCATAACTGGATACACCATTGTACTATGCACGGTTACGGAGCCTTGTCCTATACCGGAGATTTGGGTGTACTGTTTAGTATTGGAACGACTACCAATCAACCAGCACATGAATTAAACAGCAACAATACCGTAGAGTACAACCACATTTACGCGGGCGGACACCATGTATTTGCCGTGAACTCAGGATATTATAATGTAGTTAGAAAGAACTACATACATCACGAAGGATGGTTTAGCGACTCAAAATACGATGGTTTCTGCGCCTCACAGGACAACGGTGTATGCGGATACAGGGTTATTTATTCCTGTGGCAGTGCTGATTATGTAGGGTACACATTGTATGAAGGCAATGCTATTGCTTACGGCGCCCAGTATGGCGGACCTCACCCTATAAGTGGAGGTAGCGGAGCAGGTTTGGTGCTTTCAAATTCAAATAATATAGTTCGCTATAACTCCATGTTTGGCAATGCGATGTATGGATTAGCTTTTTATTCGTCCTTAGTCGGCATTACTGAAGTTGGTGCAGGCAACGATAATAGAGTTTATAACAATATCTTTTTAAGTAACGGGTATAACTGGTCATCATACGGAGTAGTGCATGAAGATGACACATATTTAGTTGATGCTTGGAGGACAGGCATTACGTTTGGCAATCCCAGTGGTATAGCTGGTAATGTTATTAAAAATAATCTCTTTCATGATAGTTGGACGGTAACACACAAATACACGCAGTCGGTGTACTACCCTGACATATACGCTTGGTCTGATACAAATTTGTCCAACAACATAATATCAAATAATTACACTAAGGATAATACTTATTTGAAGGGGTTTTCTCCATTTGCTGATACCAATGATCCCCTATTTGTCGCCCCAGATATAACTACACCATTAGGCGAAACTGTCTGGTCAAATTATACACTTCTTAAACCTGATCTTTCACTGAGTGTTACTTCTCCCGCTATAAATCAAGGTACGTACCTTACAAGTGCGAATGGAGCAGGTTCAAGTTCCATTACGCTTGTAGTTGCTGATGCAAGCTATTTCCAGGATGGTACATGGGGGTCTGATCTGGCGATGGCCACTTTAGAAGCGGACCAGATAGCTATAGGTACTGTGGGTAATGTGGTTCGGATAAGCTCCATTAACTATACGACCAACACAATAACCCTGGCTTCTCCAATGAATTGGAACGATGGAGCATCTATCTGGCTGTATAAGAAGTCGGATGGTATGCAGGTGCTGGATGGTCCTGCTCCTGATTTTGGGGCGCATGAATATATATTTCCTCCGCCTGTGATTGTGGTAACACCGGTTGTGCAAGAATTTGGAAGCATCTCTCCCGAATCGAAGACACCTCCGGAGGTATTCACAGTCACAACTACTGGTGGATATCTTGAGGTCGATACCATTACCCCGACCGGAACCGATTCTTCTCAGTTCATTGTTTTAAATGACGCCTGCTCGGGCCAGATCGTCGGTCCAATAACGGGAGGAAACATAGCGACAAACTGCACGTTCGAGGCGCAATTCGCTCCCTTAACGGAAGGCGAAAAGGAAGCAAATATTTCCATTACCTCCAACGACCCCGTTACACCAGTATCGAATATAGCTGTAAGCGGAACAGGAGATCTCACACAGCCCGCCTATATATCGCTTTCGCCTGCATCGATATCTTTCCTCAATGTAGCTGAAAACCGCACATCTACCGCGCAGACGGTAACCATTACAAACATCGGTGGCGAAGCCCTCGATATAAGCGATATCAGTCTTTCAGGCACAGATAGCGGCCTGTTCAAGAAAGTAAACGACGTCTGTACGGGAAAGAGCATAGGAAAGGGCGTCAGTTGCACTTTTGGTATAACGTTTTCACCTAAGTCGGGGGGGGCAAAGACGGCGACTGTCACCATCGCATCCAATGCTGGAAACTCTCCCAACACAGTGGCTCTTTCAGGAAACGGAACTTCAACTACAATTGTAACTTCAAATAACTCAACTATTCCGGACTATACGGTCACCAATTCAATAGCAGGCGCTCCCTCAGGCTACACTGCTCAGAAAGTTGTAAGCTTTAATGCGACAGATGTGGTCAATACGGCAAATTTCAGTATTACCTATCCGTCATTACCCCCAAACCCTGTTTTCTACAAAGTAAATAACGGATGGAAGGAGATACATCCCGTAAATCAAACCACTGGAATTACAGGCGTTACAGTTGACGGTCTTACGATCAGCTTCACCGTTGCGGACAACTCCGATGGCGACAGCAACCCAACAGTAGGCGCTATTACCGACCCTGTGGTCGTCGGTACAAAAGCGGCCAACAACACGCGCAACCCCAACCCCAACACCACCGGCGATATAAAATCCGACAGCGGCGGCGGATGTTTTATTGCCACGGCTGCTTACGGCTCAAGTCTTGACCCGCATATCAAAGTTCTCAGAAAATTCCGTGACAGGTATCTGTTAACGAATTCACTTGGGCGTGTATTCGTCAGTGGTTATTACAGATACTCGCCGCCTGTCGCCGCTTTCATAGAAAAGCATGAGACAGTTAAAACGGCTGCGAGATGGACTCTGGCGCCGGTTGTTTATTGTGTTGAGTATCCGCTTGTATTTGCGGCAATAGTTTTAATAATGCCGGCGGGTTTTGTCCTGGTACACAGGAGGAGAAAAGCAGGCGAATCTTTATAAAGGCCGGATTCCCCACCGGAGGCGGCCTACGGTCCGCCTCCGCGGGAATGACACCCCTACCATTACTCTACTCCCCCTCTCTATTTCTGAGGGGGAGTATGAATCATAACTCCCATTACCGGTTTCAGCCCAGGGCTGTTTTCGGTAAATCATCTCCATTGCCGGTTTAAGCTCAAAGCTCTTTTCAGTAATTCGGTGATTTCCAGAGGAACCGGCATTTAATCAAATATCTTGACTTTTTGGCTGCCTGAGCCTCATATTGTCCTCATGGAAGCACGCTTTTACCGGTATCAAAGAGGAGAGTTTTATGAGGACCGCGAATAATTTAGAGAAGATAGAAAGCCAAATCATGAATTTGCCCGTATCCGAGCAGATTCATTTGATTGAGCGCATTGCCAGACGGGTCCGATCCGTTCAGACAAAATCAGGGGTAACCCTTAACTGGAACGATCTTTACGGAATAGGAAAGGGGATCTGGAGAGGGGATGATGCCCAGGATTATGTAAATCAGGCGAGGGAAGAGAGGATATGATTCTTTCCGAAGCGCTTGGGGAGATCAAAACGATTTTCCTGGATACCGCGCCTGTTATCTATTCAGAGGTCGTTTTCCCGCCATACCCTTCCGCAATATTACCGGGAATCGATAAAGCCGCTCTTCTCATTTGTGAAGTCAAAGAAAAATCATAAATTTCAGGGAACATTTTCGTTGTCTTATAAATTGCCAGGCACAGTTGATATGACTTTATGCCAAACCCTTTTATTCTTTATAGTTCGTCAGCATTTATTCACTTCCGTTCATCACTTCGTGTCACTCGAATCCTTGGACCCTTGACCCCTTGAACCCTCTCCAGATTACCAACTAATCTGGAGATGATCCAAAAAAGATCTTGTAAATTGTCTGTGGAATTCAGGCATTATTAATCCTGCGTGAAACTATGCAATTTAAAGAATCGGAAATTCTGGAGTTGAAAAGATCAACATCCGAGCTAAAAGAAGCTATTATATCCATTGCGGCCATTCTAAACAAGCATCAGAGAGGAGAGCTCTACTTTGGAATAAAAAATGACGGCGCTGTTGTGGGTCAAATGGTGAACGAAAAGACCATCCGTGATATATCGAAGGCTATCGGTGACCAGATAGAACCAAAAATCTTCCCTGCTATCAATAAAACAAGCCTTAGAGGAAAAGACTGCATACATGTTGAATTCAACGGTAATGAAGCTCCGTATTACGCTTATGGCAGGGCCTATATCAGGGTCGGTGATTCGGATCGAAAGCTCAGTGCAAAGGAGATCGAAAAGACGATTATTGGAAAGTATAAGGACATATTGCGCTGGGATAATAAAATCTGTGACAAAGCCGCCTTGAAGGATATCTCAATTTCTAAATTGAAATCGTTTCTCAAAAGCTGCAAACTCCCGTACATCAATAAAGAAAACAGCCTTAACAAACTCGGATTGATTGAAGCTCCCCGCCGCAGAGCGGTCGGGGAATCTTCACCGTAAGGAATATCATCTGTTTTTAATTTGCTCGCTAACCCCGCCGCAGAGCGGCCGGGGAATGCGCTCGCGTTTCGGTTCAAGACGGTCGGTTGCTGAATGCCGCGATGATTCTTAATGAAGCTTGATGGTTTGTATAGAATTGATGTGCCGGAAATTGACAGGGATGCTTTCAGAGAGGCTGTTATTAATGCTTTTTGCCATAGAGATTACAACAAATATGATTCCGTGAACATTGCCGTTTTCAAGGATCGTGTTGAAATCAGAAACCCCGGCAGACTATACGGCGGCTTGTCTATCGAACAAATCAAAACCAGGATGGTTTCCCAGAGAAGAAACGAACTGATTGCTGATATATTCCATCGAGGGCATTTTGTTGAAAGATGGGGCAGGGGTATCAGCCTGATTTTGTCTAAAGAACCGACATCCGAATTTGAAGAAATTGGCGAATTGTTCAGTGTTACATTTAAACGTAAAAATTATGAAGACCGAATACATCGTGAAATAAAGTTGTCTGAAAAGTTGTCTGCAAAGTTGTCTGAACTCCAAAAAATTGTATTAAACAATATGTTGAAAAATTCCAGAATAACCTATGCACAATTAGTTGATATCACAGGCAAGTCAAGAGAGGCTATCAGAAAAAACATCAACAAATTGAAGGAGGCCGGACTCATAAAAAGGATCGGCTCAGATAAAGGCGGTTACTGGCAGGTATTTACTGATTTCCTGTAGAGTAAGTATCAGGGGCGTCCGTAAGCAAGTAAATAATCTGTTGAACCGAAACAACAAGAAGACAGGGGGATAGCGCACTTAGAAGCTGAAAAGATTTTATATATGAATTCTTTAAGGGCTCACGTCATATCGATCAAGATACCTGTGCTGTTCACCCATGCGGCGAATCCTGATCGATCTTCGCCTAAAATGAATAAATGTGGCTCAATACTCAAGTCTGTTTGTCTGCAAATAGACTGAAGCCTGGATAGGGTATCGATGTAACTATCATCATCTATATCTTTCACAAATAAACCAACATCTATGTCACTGTCTATATCCGGATTCCCGCTTGCGTATGAGCCGAAAAGAACCGCTTTATGAAGAGGTATGATGTCGCTCGCAAGATTTACATACTGTCTTGCTTTTTCAAAAGCTCTTTCTTTATCCATTTGAAAAGCTCCTCGGTTTTTAGAAAAATTTCTGTAGATCGTTCATTGGAAAGTGTTTTCATAATTCGTTCTCTATGTTCCGGATAACGTGCCTGAATGTTTAATGGGTTAAGAACATCCAACAATGCAGATTGGTTTTCATCAAATTTTACAAGCAATCCAGTTTTATCACATAATGATAGCAGATTGTGCGTCTTAGGCGGCAGCAGATCAAGATCCTTTTTTAGTGTTTCCGCTTTGTTCGCTTAATAGTCTCCATAAAAATGGTTAAAAGGTAAAAGCAAGATTGCAATTCCAAGGATTCTAAGCATATCCTATACTATCCGGTTGCCTTCCGCAAGGATTTTATAAAGTGGAGGACGGACGGGACTTGGGGACGTACATCAAAATATAAATAAACTGGTAACACCGAATTATGAGTCAACGATACTTTTTTAATCACTCTTTGGGTAACATTTTATTAGAAGCAATTTGGGGAATAATTATAAATTGACAATTTTTGTGTCAGGGGTTACTATAAACCAGTAACTTTCCGTAATAATTATACTTCAACATAGTGGAGGTTCAAATGCCAAAGCTAAGAGAAATTGAAATAAATTATAGTCAGATACGTGATTTAGTGTATCAATTGAGATTTGACAAGAAGATGGCCTTAATAAAAGAGATCACCAAAGAGAAGCGATATCAGGAAGATTTTTATCGCTTTACGGAGTCATTAGTTCGTAAACGCAACATTCCTCAAATGAACGAATCTGAGCTTGACACTTTTTTGCATGAATAAGTTGTTCATCAGAAACCCAGATTAAAATTTAAGCTTGATGCAGACGAAACGATACAAATTATTGATTTTTCCCATCCATCTGTGCTAAATATAAACTCATAAATAAACAAAATGCGGCAGTAAAAAGCGAATTTCCAACGGAGAATAATTAACATGAAAATAAAAGTAACAGAAGAAATCTGGAAAGAAGGCAACATGTATGTTTCCTTCTGTCCGGAGCTTGATATAGCTTCATGTGGTAAATCCATTGAAGAATCTAAAAAAAACCTGAAGGAGGTAATCTCGATCAATTTTGAGGAGTGCCGAAAAATGGGCACCCTCAATCAACTATTGCAAGATGCCGGATTTACTGAAGAAGTAAATGATGTTTTACTCTCCAGAAAAGAATTGGTCAGTTTTTCTCCTCTTGAAGTCGGTATCTGATGCCGGCAATCAAGCCTACAACGTACCAGGACCAGATCAAAATTTTTGAAGCAGCCGGATGCCGGTATGTCCGAACCCATGGTGATCATCTTATTTATTCATATCCAGGCGCAATACGACCCGTTGTGATTCCCAAATATCAGGAAGTTCCGGCCTTTATCATCAAAAATAATATGAAGGTCATCGGTATGACAAGAGATCAATACTTTCAGCTTCTGGAAAATATTTAAAGCTATTCCCCACCCGCTTTACAACCGATTTCGGCTCACCCGTAGGTCCGCCAATTTGTATGGTGGATTTTCGGTAATTCATTCTTTCTTAACCTCTCACAGAGTTCACAGAGATCGGAGATAAATGGCATGTTTTTGACAGGATCAACAGGCCCGCCCTGGCGCGACTCTTCGATGGGATGCTGGATACTGGAAAAACCAGGTCTGGGCCAGGGATGGACAGGATGTTGCCTGCCGGCCTATGTTTCGGGGAAGGGGGTTTTCAATAAAGTCCAGAACTCTCTTGGGGTTATAATCTTAGCACCTTTGTTCTTGACCAAATCTAATAAATCTTTGTCTCCTGTTATGATATATTCTGCCAATGAGCGTTGCGCCAGCCCCAATATATGAACATCATTTTTATCCCTGCATAGCGATGTCTCTAACTCGTCGATTTCTGAGACAAAACAGTTTTCTCTCAAATATGATACAATTGATTCGCATTGCGGTAGAGGGAGCTTGATTTTACCGTTTAAATTCATGAGTACTTCTCTGAGTATCTCCTCACTCAATATAATTTCACAACGGTCAAGGCATAGCTCGAAAATTGCACAACAAAGCCCGCGACTTGCAAAAGCTGCAATGATCACGTTTGTATCGATAATTATTTTCACGAGATCATGCCAAAGATGTCTTCATCAGATAATAGTCCCTGAGCTTCTGCAAACGGTAGTACCATATTTCTTAATCTTCTAAAGCGGTAAACAGCTAAATACCGTTTTAAGGATTCGCGCACGATATCGCTTACCGGTTTGTTCTCGTTTCTGCTTAATTCCTGCAGCCCTTCTCTCATTTCATCCGGTATGCGTATGGTAAGAGTTTGATTCATAGATCACCTCCATTTGTACTACAACGTAGTACGAGCATGCATCAATGTCAACAACAATCCAAAACAGACGATTTGGAAAGAGACTTGGAGATAGTGAATAGACAAGTGACGAGCAAGGAACAAGGGGCGGGATTTTTAGACAGGATTAACAGGATGGACAGGATGTTGCCTGCCGGCAAGGAGGGCGATGGGCCATGTGATAGTGTCAAGGGGCGAGAGTATCGAAGTTAGAATATCGAATTTTTAAAGTACGATGTACGATGCCCGGATCAGGAACCTTAAACCTTAACTAGTGTCCATCCGGAAACTAAATGTATTCCTGTAGTTGAACCGAAACGCGAGCGCATTCCCCGACCGATCTGCGGCGGGGTTAGCGAGCAAATTAAAAACAGATGATATTCCTTACGGTGAAGATTCCCCGACCGCTCTGCGGCGGGGAGCTTCAAATTATCGCCTTCCTTAGTACTTGGCCAAAATTGGATGTTCTTCAAAGGTTTCTCTGCACGAACGGCCACCATTCCTATTCCCGGCTTTTCAATAGATTGATACTTTGATGAACCGAGTCGCTCCCAAAGTCTTTCTTGACAATGGCTATAAATATAGCTACTATTTTTATAAATAGGGAGGTAAGAATCATGGAAGAGCAGTATACAATAGTCGATGCCAAAAACAAGCTGCCATCGATCATCCACTCCGTGGAAACCGGGCGGGCTGTGAAGCTGACCAGGCATGGAAGGCCTGTAGCTGTTCTGTTGTCCATTAAAGATTATCAAAGGCTGAACCGGAAAAGAGAAGGATACTGGAGTGCATTGAATTCTTTTCGGAAGCAAATGGAAAAAGAAAGCGTATTTATTACAGGGGAAGATTTTGAAAACATCAGAGATAATTTCTCAGGTCGGGAAGTTGACTTTTCGTGATAAAATACCTGCTTGATACAAACGTTTTGTCTGAAGCTGTGAAAGCAAATCCCGACCGATACGTGATGGCAATGCTCGAAAAACATCAGGATGAAATTGCGACGGCTGCTCCGGTATGGCATGAACTCCTGTATGGATGCTTTCGGCTTCCGGTTTCCCGTAAACGGGAGACGCTCGAAGCATATCTGGAGGATGTTGTACGGAGGAACATGGATATCCTTCCTTATGATGAGCGGGCGGCAGAATGGCATGCAGAACAGAGGTCAAAGCTATCGATAAAGGGGAAGATGCCGTCTTTTGTTGATGGTCAGATTGCGGCAATCACGAGAGTTAATGAACTGATTCTTATCACACGGAACACTCACGATTTCAAAATGTTTGAAAACTTCCATGTCTTAAATTGGCATAAAAAGGACACAAAATAACCATCAATTGTGTAACTGCTGCAGGCATGGATGTTGTATGCCCTTTCGATACTTCAGGAGCATCTTGATTTATAATCTATAATCTGTTAGCCATAAACTGATAACCGCAGACCGTTTTTATCACCTTATTCCGTGTACACTTAACCGTAATTAAATTCTCCCTATGGATAATAAAAATAAAATAAGCGATAATTGGAATTAGCAAGGCTATAGATCGCCTTTGCTAAGGAGGTCGTAATGAGTGGTAGAGAAGTGTTAATCAAGGAAATTAACGGGCTTCCCGATTTTATAATTGATCAGCTTTTAGGAATTGTTCGTTATATAAAAATTGGAATTGAGAACGAGTATATTAGCGAATCCGATAATGATTTCTATAGCAACGATAGGTTTAAGGATATTGTATCTGAATCAATAGCGGAATACAAGAGTGGTAAAACTGAAGATATGGATATATTATAAATATGGATTCGAAAAGGACAAAGGCCTTTAAGAGTCTTTTTAACAACTTACCCGATAATATTAAAGAAAGTGCCAGGAAGCAATACAAAGTGTTTCTTGAAAATCAATCTCATCCGTCATTAAGAAGAAAACAAGTGGGATCAACAAGGAACAACAGGTTCAAAGTATATGAGGTAACGATCTGTATGGGATACAGAGCCACTTATTTCAGGGATGAGGATGTGTACGTTTGGTTTTGGATAGGAACCCACGATTCATTTGATAAAAGGTATTAGAAAACAGAGAGTAATTAGAAGTAGCCGCCGCATGATCGGGCTCTTTTCCCTAAACCCTGAACCCTTGACCCTAAAAGATCCTATACCCCACACCATATGTTCTCCGTACCTCTGTGGTGAAACCTTTTTATCAATTTTGATGTGTCTTTTTAATAATATAATCCTCCGTGAACTCCGTGACTCGTGGGGGGTACCCGGGAACGCCGACCGGATAGATGCGGCAGGTGCGATTCATCAAGGCTTTAGACGGGATCAACAGGATGGACAGGATTTTGCCTGCCGGCCGGAAGCCTGCCAGGCAATAGGCCATCGCCTGCACAAATACAAACCGGCAACCAGCCCAAAATAGTAGTTATGCAAAGATCTCAAAGTAAATCCAATCATTTAGAGATATTTCATCGTCTAATCAAGTTTGTCATTCCCGCAATCTTAATTTTTTCACTTCTCCTGATGCCTTTGTATCTCTCGCAGGCGGCGGAGAAACCGCCTGATGGGGTCAAGGCCGTATGGGATGTAAAGAAGGCTTTCAGAGAAAAGACGCCGACGCGCGAGCGGATATGCATCAACGGGCTGTGGCGCTGGCAGCCGGCTCAGGTCAAGGCCGATGCCGTTTTGCAGGAAAATTGGGGATATTTCAAGGTTCCCGGAAGCTGGCCGGGCGAAAGCCACTATATGCAGAAGGATTCGCAGACCGTCCATGTTAATCGGGGTTGGCAAAATGAAAACATGCGCGAGGTCGTTTCGGCATGGTATCAGCGGGAAATCACCATTCCGGGAGCTTGGACCGGGAGGCGCATCATCGTCCGTTTGGCGTATCTGAATTCTTTTGCTTCTGTTTATCTCGACGGGAAGCGGGTCGGGGACGTCCGGTTTCCCGGCGGTGACGTTGATATTACATCGGCGGGGCGGCCGGGAAATACGCAGGTCCTCAGCATGTATGTAGTCGCCATGCCTTTGAAGGGGGTGCTGCTTTCATTCAATGACACTGATGCCGCCAAAACGGTAAAAGGTTCGGTAATTCATCGCGGCTTGTGCGGCGATGTCTATCTTGAAGGTGAACCTTCCGGGGAGAGCGTTGCGGACATCAAAGTGGATACTTCCGTGCGCCATGGAAGAGTCGCAGTCGGCGTCACTCTTCAAAACCTGAATCCTGATCGTCAATATTCGCTGCGGACCCGGATTTTCGATAAGGGAATGATTGTCAAGGATTTTACAAGCAGTCCGTTTAAAAGAAGCGATTTGAAATACGGGCGCATAACTTTTGAAGAAAAATGGAAGCCGAAGAAACTTTGGGATATTCACACGCCTCAAAACGTGTTTAATCTCAAGGTTTCACTTATGGATGCCGGCGGCAATTTATTGGATGAAAGTCATCGCGTGCGCTTCGGATTTCGCGAGCTATGGATCGAGGGCAGGGATTTTTATCTTAATGGCAGCCGCATCTTTCTCTCCGCTGTTCCCCTGGATAACGCCCAGATCGGGGCCGGCGCCGCTACTTATGAAAGCGCAAGGGAAAGTCTCCTGCGATTGAAGGGCTTCGGAATCAATTTCGTGTACACCCATAATTACGGCTGCCAGCCGGGCGCGAATGTGAGCTTTGCGGAAATCCTGCGGGCGGCGGATGATGTCGGCATGCTTATTTCTTTTTCTCAGCCCCATTTCGGCCATTATGAGTGGGAAGCGGCCGATGCCGATAGGTCCAACGGTTATGCGGAGCATGCGGCGTTCTACGTGCGGGCGGCGCAGAATCATCCTTCTGTCGCGCTGTATTCCATGAATCACAACGCAACGGGCTACAGCGAAGACATGAACCCGGATATGATTGACGGCATTCAGGACAAACGAAGCCCTCCGTCCATGAAAAACGTTGAGAAGGCTTTGCGGGCCGAGGCCATCGTCAAGCATCTGGATGGAAGCCGCATTATTTATCATCACTCCTCCGGCAATCTCGGCTCCATGCATAC
>RPRI01000052.1 GCA_003818505.1 Desulfobacteraceae bacterium
CTCTTGTAAAAAAGATCAAGGGGCCCATATTATGCTTTGTCGGGCCTCCTGGTGTCGGAAAAACTTCCCTCGCCAAATCAATAGCAAGGGCGACGGGCAGGAATTTTGTCCGGCTCTCTCTTGGCGGGGTCCGCGATGAAGCGGAAATAAGAGGGCACCGCCGCACATACATCGGGGCCATGCCCGGCAAAATAATCCAGTCCCTGAAAAAAGCGGGAGTAAACAACCCGGTTTTCTGTCTCGATGAAGTGGATAAAATGAGCATGGACTTCCGGGGAGATCCGTCGGCAGCGCTTCTTGAAGTGCTTGATCCGGAACAGAATAATGCTTTCAACGATCATTACCTTGATCTTGATTACGATCTTTCCGATATCCTGTTTGTCACGACAGCCAACACGCTGCCCGACATACCGCTTCCCCTGCAGGACAGGATGGAGATTATCCGCCTGCCAGGGTACACGGAAATTGAAAAGTATCATATTGCAAAAGACTTCCTGCTTACAAAACAGATAAAGACAAACGGTCTTGAAGGTATGGATGTTTCTTTTTCGAGAAATTCCATTTTCACCATCATCAGGTATTATACGAGAGAAGCAGGGGTGAGAAATCTTGAACGTGAAATCTCATCCATATGCAGAAAAATAGCGCGTGAAGTTCTGACGGATAACGGGAAGAATTCCTTCAGAATTACATCATCCTCGATTTCCAAATATCTTGGCCCCCGCCAGTTCAGGCACGGTCAGGCCGAGGAAAAAGACCAGATCGGGCTTGTAACCGGCCTGGCGTGGACACAGGCAGGAGGAGACCTTCTTTGCGTGGAAACGCTTGTTATGCCCGGCAAAGGAGAAGTGACCATTACGGGAAAACTCGGTGATGTCATGAAGGAATCAGCCCAGGCTGCGGTAAGCTATGTGCGGTCGCGGGCGGAAAATCTCATGCTCGATAATGATTTTTACAAGAAAACCGACCTGCACATACATATACCTGAAGGCGCCATCCCGAAGGACGGCCCTTCGGCAGGCATATCCATGTGTACCTCTATTGCGTCGGCCTTAACAAGACGGCCGGTTCACAGCGACACGGCCATGACCGGTGAAATTACCTTGAGAGGTCGCGTTCTCCCGATAGGCGGGTTAAAGGAAAAAATACTGGCTGCTCACAGGGGCAGGATAAAAAAAGTGATTATTCCCAGTGAGAACGAAAAAGACCTGAAAGAGATACCTCAGAGCGTCCTGAAAGAAATAGAGATTATAATGGTAGAACATATGGATGAAGTCCTTTCACACGCACTGATTGTCCCGCAAGGGGAAACCCTTTTTAAAAAGGATGATATTTCCCTTAAGATATTGCCGGAAAGTAAAGATATGGAACAGAGGGCTCCGCTGATTTAAGCTCTCAATTTGGGCTTGACAATATGCGGTCAAGCTGTTAAATGCTTCATCCTCTTTCCGGGAAAACCGGAAAGGCAAGCCCTTTGAAGGGCATCCAATTTTGCACAAGTGCAAGGAAGGCGATAATAAAGACTTGGTTTTTTGGTTCATGGGTACCGGCTCCTGGTTAAAAGATAAAAACCAGAGACCGGAAACTGAATCTTTATAGCAATCGGGCAAAAGAGGGTGTTATACAAAAGGCTTGAAGGTTTGCTTTTCATGGGCGGGTAGCTCAGCTGGGAGAGCATCGGCCTTACAAGCCGAGGGTCACAGGTTCAAACCCTGTTCCGCCTACCAAAAGCAAATTTTAGTATGTTATGCAAAGGTCTCATAAGGGGGCGTAGCTCAGATTGGTTAGAGCGCCGGCCTGTCACGCCGGAAGTCGCGAGTTCAAGTCTCGTCGTCCCCGCCAAAATATCGATAAAGTCCGATTGGTTATAGAGCCAGTCGGACTTTTGTATTTGCCGTTTATGGAGTTGACGGCTCTACAGACGGCTTTTCATTTCCCCGCCTCAACTTTTCCAATTCCAAAGAATTTGTCGAACGCGATAGCTTCTGCTGTTATTCTGTCGCAAGGCGAAGAGAGGTTTTCAAGCGCTTTACGCACATCTTCAATTCCGATGCTTCGCAAATACAGTTCAGTTGTTCTTGGGCTCTTGTGGCGAAGAATAGGCTGGACAGCAGCGACCGAATATCCGAGTTTGTGAAGGATGGACGCCGAGAGATGCCTTATTGCGTGAAATCCGAAATGTTTGACGCCTGCCATATTACACATTCTCCGCATAAATTTCTGATTGCTTACGAAAGGCTGTCCATAATTTTCCTTTTGTCCAGGGTGCTCATTCAGACAGAGAAAAACGTGTGCTTTGTCTTTTATTGGTCTGTTTTCCCTCCACAATAGCATAGATGTTTGTAATTCCTTTGTCATTGGCAACCAGTCATATTCGAAAGCCCCATCCTTACGTTTCCGGGTCCAGAGGCGTATTCGGCTGTTCCCAAAATCCACATCCTCCCAGGTCAAACGGAAGAGTTCACCTCGACGGGCAGCCAGATGTAAAAACGCCAACAGCATCACCTTGTCCTGTCCTTCAGCCAGTTCATAGATTTTCCAGAAATCCTCTTCTGGCGGTACATATCGTGGCTGTCTGGTTTCTGGCATCTTTTCCACCAGGAAAGGATTGGTTCCTGGTAAAACCGGGTCCATATATTTCATGCCCCAGTTCCAGCCAGCAACAAGGTTTTTTCGATCCTTGTTTGCGGCATAACCGCTTCTCGCCTCCTTTTGTTTGACAATGTGCGTCAACACGTTAGCCGGTTTCAGTGTTTCCACGGATGAAGCATGGTCTATATCTTTGAAAAATAGACGGAATGCCAGACATTTTTCTTTATATGTCTTGGTGGAAAATCTGGATTTGGCATAATCGAGATATTTTTGCGCCCAATCAACCAAAGAGGTTGTGGCGGTCTTCCCGTTCCACTCTTCCATTGGCTCTCTTCGGGCTTTCTCTTCCCACGCAAGGGCTTTCTTCTTCGTTAGAAACACCTTGTTCCGTCTCTTCCCATACTTCCTTATTTGACCTATCCAGGTCTTTCCCTTCTTGTACGGCATTATATATCTCCTTTTCAAAAAATAGGTATCGGCTACCCACGCGTATTCCACCGAACTTTCTGTGAAACTTTCTGACGGTTTTAACGTCGAGGTTCAAATACTCGGCGACTTGCTGGGCATTCAGTGCCTTGCCTAAAGTCAATTCTAAAATTTCCAATATTAATCCATCTCCTCGCCGCATTTTATTGCGACCTTGCGAAACCCTTTCTTGCTTCATTTTATAAGATTTACTTCATTCAAATAAATCCGCTTAATTGATGGTGCTGTTTCAAAATCAAGCAATTCGCGGGCTGAAACCCATTTCCTTTTCGTATTCCTCCTTCATCACCTGATACAGATAGTCCTTATGCTGTTCGGCGACGATAACGCTATCGTAAATTGGCAAGCCCAAAACGCCTTTACTCATCAGTGTCATCAAAATAGAGTTCATAATTTTACCGTCCTTATTTTGAAGTTTTATTCCGACATCAGAGTATAGATACTTTGCAATAGGCTGGTGTGCCTCACTGAACTTATCAACAAGCCGTCTATAAGGTTTTTTCCCATCAGGTGCGGGTATGCCCAGTTGCCTAAATTTTTTCCAAATGCCCTGACATGCCTCTTTCGTATTCTTTGCGTTTATGGAGACTACTGCCACGGCTTTATATGCGCTCCGCTTGTCTGGTCCCTCACAAACGAGATATGGGTCATCAGGGTAATCAATGCCCTCCTGGTGATACAGCATCAGAATGTGGAAAGCCGAATAGTCCAGTTCAACAGTTGGCTCGTTGTTTATATGGATGTAGGGTCTTAAATGCTTTGGAATGGTCTGGTGAAGAGCGCCATAAGCTCTTCCTCCGAGATCGAAAGATTTTCGATTAAAACTGCGGTAAAGATATTCATACACAAGCCGTAAGTTCATTTCTTCAATACCGATATCTCCCAGACGAACTATCTCTTCTAACCTTGCTTTTTGTCTCTCACTGTCTGGGTCAATGGCAATTGGAATTGCCATTTCGTAAAGGTAATCAAAAAGCATTTTGTCTGGGTCATTCTTATTATTCAGTTCCAGTGATATCGGGCTTTCAGAAGGAAACAGCTGAGTGATGGTATTGGTTGTGTCTGTATACTTTATGTGTGGTGGTTTAGTAGTAGTGTTGTTATTGTATATCGGATCTTCTGTATCTTGCTCTTGTTCTCTGTTTACTATTTTAACGTTTTTTACTGAAATCGTTCTGTTCAATAAACTTTGAAAAAGCGTTTTTGTTAGAAAAAACTTGCTAACCGCTACCTGGTTATCGAGATTTACTGTAATAATATTTTTATCTACGAACCCGTTATACAGTTCAATGTCATCCCGCATCTTCTGTCTATGGCTGTTTGTCGGGTATGGGATTTCCTTCTTTTGTTTACTGTCGTCTTTCAAAACGATGGGGTTCTCTGGTTGAGGCTTTTCAAAAAAGCCTGGCTGTTTAAGATTGTGTTTAAGAAACGCCTTTGCCAGTTTTTCCGTTGCCCACATCCGAGTGATGCGTCCGATGTTCGTGTTTCTGTCCAGAAAACCTTTTTTCTGTTCAATATAGCCGAGCGTTACCAGCGCATCGATGGTCGGTATCAACCTGTCATATTTTATAAACAGTTTGCCGTATTTTGAGTTTTGTTGATAATGTGACCTATCTCTTGAATATTGTACTGGTTTCCCGCAGATGTAGCCCATCCAAATGCTAATGATTACGATTTTTAATACTTCTCGATAACGCTTCCTGTTTGGCACTTTGATAACACGTTCAACCTCAATAATTAGGCGAGTTATCAGCCGACGGAGATGCTTTGACTTTGAAACGTAGATGTCCAAGGGAAGAGCGTCTTCCAGCCAGTTCGTTATTTGTTCATCCTCTTCCGTTTTAATTAAGTCCATTCTTGATACCTCCATTTGTTTAATAAAAAATCATTCTCTATATAGTGTTGCCGTTAGGGGGTGGCTTGTGTAGCCCGACTACCGAATTCAGGGGAAAAAATGAAAAGAAGAAAATCGACATTTCATAACCAAAGCCACTGCCGATACGGAAATCAGCCACCCTTTTAGCGATACAGGACGGTGTGATGTCCGGCGCACAAGAAATATCCGGGCTGGCTGAACAATCTGCCCATAATCGTTCCTGCCTGTTCAATGGCAGTTGACAGTGAGACCGATAAAGTAGCAGTGTTCAAGACGTGCTGATATGGATGGGATGTGTGTGCTGTAAGAGTGTGTCAGGTGCGTTCAGAGGCTTTACAGGAGGACTTCTTCTGGGAGGGTGTCTTCTCTCTCTCACCCTGTTTTAACTGTTTTTCTTACGGCTCTTGTGCTTATTTCAGGCTATTTCTTGCGACAGATACTGTATTTTGGATGCCACGCACAATGGCTTTCAAAAGGTCCGCAGAACTTTTTTTCGGCTTAGGTAATTTATACTTGGTATAATCGACACCTCCCTTGTAATCCTTAAATTCATAATTGCCCACGGACATGACGATAAGGCTCTCCTGTGCCATGTATTTTGAACAACGTGCCATTCGTTCTGGCGGGAGAGGATTTTCACCGTATGTCTCAATAACAGTGATATCCTCTTCCATAATTTTGCCACTGTCGCTCATATAACCACCCTTCGCCTCAAATTTTGTGTATCCGCCATTATTCTTATTCTTACAGCATTCTGTCTGTATAACATTGATAAAGTCATCACGTCGTTCCTTTGGGATGTCTTGACCAAAATTATCAATCTTTGGAACAAAAAATCGGAAAAGTTTTTTCGCTGTTTTTTCTTGGTTTGATGCTGTCATTTTCTCTCCTTTCTCAACGAATTTAAAAGTTTGGAAATAATAATTTAATTGCCCATTACACCGCTTCCAAAAAGATTTTACATTATCATCATCATCTTTCTTTCGGCTTTCAATATCTTCTTTCCTTTCTTCAACACTAACTGTGTTCTCAAACATAATTATCCCTCCATAAATTCTCTCGCTTTCAAATGTTGTGTGTGTGTGGGAGCGGTAAAAAGCCTTCCGACCCTAATTATATATTATCCTCATCTTCATCCTTCTTCATCTCTCTTTCAATTTTTTCATCCTCAGCAATATGTTCAGCCATCGCGCCAAAAAATGCTATGCTCTCCCAGGAAGGCGCTTCGAATTGCGCCTCTTCAATTTCGTGCTCTACAGGTCCCTCGTCGGGATGTTCTTCTTCCGGCGTTTCCTCCGTGAAGTCATCTCCTCCGTCGTAATCATCTTCAAAGTCGTCTGTGAAATCATCCATGTTAATTGTTCCTCCTTTCAATATTGTCGCAAGGGAAACACCCCTCGCTTCGCTGACCTTAATAAAGGCAGATGCTTAAACCAGAACCCCTCCACCAAACTCTAATTTATCGGGAACACTGGTATAATTACCTTCTCAATTCCAAGACCAGAACCCCCTCACCAAATTCTAATTTATCGGGAACACTGGTATAATTACCTTCTCAATTCCAAGACCAGAACCCCCTCACCAAATTCTAATTTATCGGGAACACTGGTATAATTACCTTCTCAATTCCAAGACCAGAACCAGTTATCAGCCCGTAATTCGCTGGAATACAGAAATGGACACCTTACTCTATATATAAATCTATATGCTATCCTGTCCATTTTCTGGTTTCTCGGCAAAGGGCGTTCAGAGCCCATAGAAGCTCGTGAACGCCTCTCCTTGTTTATTCAGTATGATTGTATCCGTTAAGTCAGAACGGCTCTTATTAGGCATTACAGTGCGTCTATGCCACCTTCTGATAAGGGCTTTCTTCTCCGTTAATGTTGTTATGGATAATGAGGTTGAGCACTTTTTCCGTATCGGCAAGAACCTTAACGCAGGCGGTATGAACGCTCATGTTAAGTTGTTCCGCGTATTTTTGAATATACCGATAACTGTTTCCAGTGGTGTCCTCGATTGATTTTCCGACAATCAGTGATAAAACTGAAGCCGATAATTCTGCCACGACTTCCTGTAAGGGGTCCTGACCGTTTCGGATATTTCCCTTCAATAATATGTGATGCCCCGCATGAGCGAGCTCATGAAAGAACACGACTTCCTGACTTGTAGCAATTGCTATCTCTTTCCGACCTGGCGCATAAAACCCGTAAAATTGATAATTACCAGGAACCGCTTTTATGGAAATTCCCCATTCATGAGCTCTGTCCAAAAGCGATAAATCAGCAGGCACCTGGATGTTTTCATATTCTGTTAAAGGCTCACCTTCCGTACTTTCGACAGTGAAAACAGGAGCAACTCCAAAGCCTAATAATCTGTGCTGGTTCTCTCCGAGGTCATCTTCAACATTCCTGATAAACGGGACTAAAATGTATATAGCCTTCATTCCCTGCTTAACAAATCTATTGACGCTGTTCCACTGCCGTATGCCCCTTGCATCCATCGAGCCTGAAAGAAAAACAAGTGTTCGGTTAATCAGGCTCCAGTTCGAACACGGCAAGTTAGGGATTGGAAACATTGAATAGGCGACGGCTTCGGGAATATCCCCGCTTTCAAAACGCTCTAAAATCTTGTTTAAGGCTTCTTTTACTTTTGGCTTCATAACTTTTTTCTCCTTTCATTTTTTTAATAGCCACAGAGGCTACAAGTGATTGTCAGATGCTTTCCGTTGCGTATGGTGATGTCATTGCCAAGGTTTGTGCCTCCCGTAAAATGATGACCACAGTCGAGCTTAAATTTCTTACCTGTCAAAGCCTCCGCAAGTATCTTCTTTAACGCGTCAATCTCCTGATAAAGTTCTTTCTTTTCCTTCGTCATAGCGGTCTCTCCTTCAATGATAGATGGTTGAAAAAGAGAACCCCGCCACCAAATAGATGACAGGGCTTCTCGGTTTGTTGTTTGTTGTGTCAGTGCCTGACGGAAATCAGCCACCCTTTTAGCAATACAGGACGGTGTGATGTCTGGCGCACAAGAAATATCCGGGCTGGCTGAACAATCTGCCCATAATCGTTCCTACCTGTTCAACGGCAGTTGGACAGTCAGACCGATAAAGTAGCAGTGTTCAAGACGTGCTGATATGGATGGTGTGTGCTGGAAGTGTATGTCAGGGTCGTTCAGGGGCTTTACAGGGGGACTTCTTCTGAGAGGATGGCATCTTATCTGGAAGTAAAATAATTCTCTATTTTGGGTCGTATGGCGTCTCTGACATACTCATACCGTTCGGGTGTCATCTCCAAATCCTTGATGACCTTCTTGTCCGTCATTCCTTTCAACTTGTTCAGCACAATAACTCTTTCCGTCATATCCAGGGTGTTCAGAAACCGCTCGCTATCTACCTTGTTGATTACTTGCTCATCCAGCGGTAAATGACTGTCGCGGATACACTCGCTCATCACGGCATCCTCTTCATCAGTATCGTTGAGCAAGCATACCTTGGCTTGTGCTCTGCTGACGGGGTGGGTGTCGATGGATTTACCTTTTTTCCAGACATCGCGTGTCCGCCATTTCATCCGGGTTCGAAGATAGGCATCTGTTGCGAACGCATCCTTTTGAAGCCCCCGCCACATCGCCTCTTGTGCTTCCTGTCTCATATCCTCGTCTCCGTTGGTCTTCATATAGATGAAACCGGAAAGTCCCTTGGCTCTGCTGTTGAATGTTTGCTGAAGTTCTTGATTGGTCATTGTTTTTTTCCTTTCGTTAAACGCAAAAAGGGCAGCCACCGGCGGAAAAGCCAGCAACTGCCCTCTCTTGCTTGTTTGATGATGTGTTTTACTTCCAGTACCTCAATCGATAGAGCTGGTAATACAGAACCTCGTAGCACGGTTCCTTGGTGTCGGTAATTTCAGTCTGCTATCTCTTCTGTTTCAGGAACGTTTCAAGGCGAAAGATTGCGTTTGGACTTTATTGGTTGGGGTATTCTGGAGAAATTCATCTGCGGTGGGAGAACGCTATTTCAATAGATAAGCAGACAAGGCAGGACATTCCGCAATTCCCGCTGTTTTGGGAGTATAGGGGATGCTGGGATGCGGTTTCACAGAAATGGTAGATGGTTGGACGATGGGAATGGGGGGAGCTATAAAAAATCGTTGTGTTTTCAAGCCCTTATCAGATATACGTGAAGCCACTCTCACAAAATGGGGAGGTTTTTTTGTATCGGATAACCATGATGGGCTATGAAACACTATTAAAGTGTGAGGGGCTGTTTCCAAGGATATTGAAAGGCAAAATAAAACGGAAGTGGTTTGCCGGTGGTAGTGATGAGTACTACAAGAGATTGGTTATTTCATTGAGATATTTGTTGTAAGAGATGAACCTACTGTTGAGCCTGTGATGGTTCATTATGCCCGGTGGCAAGGCTTTCTCTTAAAATCCCCTCAAACCATTTCGATTTAAGCATCTCATTTACTTTTGGTTCAGACAGTTTTTTGTATAGTTCCAGTTTGGTATGAACGAAATCCAGTAGCACTTCATCCACCACGTTGTCAGATTTATATCGCATATTTTCCAGCGTGTTATTTGAAACCATTACCGCCTTCAACCCTTCGTGATTGAAATATTTTTCTGCCACTCTGCCCACGTCAATTTTGTCATCCTCTGTCAGTTCAATGCCGTAGGTGTCGTTTAGCGTCTTGACGATATTGGACAGAAAATCCTTTTCATCCAGCGTGTGTTGGGGATTGCCGAGTTTAATGCCTTTGGTCTCGCCATTTGTTTTTTCAAGTGTGATGCCATATTCATGGAAGGTCTCTTGAATTCTAAAACTGTCAAGGTCAATGGCATCAATGATTTCATAGGGAAGTTGCCCTTTTCTCTTGGGCAATTTTCGGTTTAGGTTGCGAACGAAAACATAGAGTTTTTCCAGTTCGACAACTTTGAAGGTAATTATCTGGGAAATATAACTGTAAAGCCGGAAATAACTTTGTAGGGCTGAACGGAAATCTTCCCGCTGATTATCGTCAGGAAGGGCTTGCCACCGTTTTACAACGGCGTTCAGGATTGGTTGAATGCGTTCCATGGGGATAGCGGGATTGAAAAATATTTCGGCAAAGGCATCCACCTCCGCTGTTGTGAAAAGCCCATATCCTTCAAGTTCGCTTTGTAAATCATGGAGTTTGTCCGGGTCCGTCTCTTCCTCCAAGAAGGTGGCTTGATAATAATCTTGGAAGGCAGTCTTGATTTCATCCACTTCATTGACAAAGTCCAGGATAAGGGGATTGGTTTTGCCCCGTGCGGTGCGGTTTAACCGGCTCAACGTCTGGACGGCATTTACACCACCGAGTTTTTTATCCACATACATCGTGTGAAGCAGGGGTTCATCAAAACCGGTTTGGAATTTGTTAGCAACAATCAACATGCGATATGTCGGAGTTTTGAAGGCATTGACGATTTGGCTGGATGATATGCCGTTCAGGCTTGTCTCGGTATGTTCTTGTCCTGTGTCAGGGTCTTTGACCGTGCCGGAAAAAGCCACCAGAGGTTTGAAGGTCAATCCTTTTTCAGACATGATTTTCTTGAAACTCAAATAAAACCTGACAGCATGAAGGCGGGAACGGGTCACCACCATCGCCCGTCCTTTCCCCTCGATGGCTAAAACCGGCTTGTCCATGAAATGTTCCAGCATGATGCGGGTCTTCAAATCTATTTCATGCGGATGTAAATCCACGTAGGACATCAGCAGTCGCAGGGCTTTCTTTTTTTCATATTCCTTGTCGCTTTCCACCTTCTTCGCCAGTTTGAAATAGCGTTTGAAAGTGGTGTAGTTTTCGAGCACATCCAGGATGAACTTTTCCTCGATGGCTTGTCGCATGGAATAGATGTGAAAGGCTTTGAAGTGCCCGTCTAATGGGTCTTTGCGACCAAACAGTTCCAGGGTCTTTCCCTTGGGTGTGGCGGTGAAGGCAAAATAACTGATGTGCGGTTGTTTCCCGCGAAAATTGATTTCCTTGATGATTTCATCTTCCAGGTCAAACTCTATCTGGTCTTCCTTCTCGGCATCTTCAAGACTGGCGGTTAAGACCTTTTTAAGGTGCTTGGATGCCTCCCCGGTCTGGCTGGAATGGGCTTCATCGATTATGACCGCAAAGCGTTTGCCCTTTAAGTCGGTCATGCTTTTGGAAATGACAGGGAACTTTTGAAGGGTGGTGATGATGATGTCCTTGCCCTTTTCCAACGCCTCTTTGAGTTGAGCCGCGTTTTTTTCTATGGGCTTGACCACGCCTTGAACTTGTTCGAACTGCTTGATGGTGTTTTGAAGTTGTTTGTCGAGCACCCTTCTATCCGTTACCACCACTATCGTGTCGAAAAGGCGGTCTGTGTCAGTTGCCTTTTGATAGAAACTTGCCAGTTGATGAGCCAGCCAAGCAATGGAGTTCGATTTGCCGGACCCTGCCGAGTGCTGGATTAAATAGTCATGGCTTACGCCTTCTTCTCGAACAGCAGATAGGATTTTTCGGACGGCATCCAGTTGATGGTAGCGGGGGAAAATGAACACCTCATATTCACGTTCTTTGATGGAACCGCTTTCTTTGTCGTAATATTTTTCCGAGTTTTTCTGAACGTGAAGATAGTTATGGATGATGTCGAGCAAGGTGTCCTGTTGAAGGATGTCCTCCCACAAGTAAGCGGTTTGATGTCCCATTGGGTTGATGGGGTTTTCGGTATCGCGGTTGAACGGCAGGAAGCGGGTACTGTCCTCCTGGAGCCGGGTGGTCATAAAAATCTTCTCACTGCCGATAGCGAAATGAACAAGGCACAGTTTGAACTTAAACAGCGGTTCTTTCGGGTCGCGGTTGCTCTTGTATTGTTTGATGGCTTCTTCAACGAACTGACCGGTGAGAGAATTCTTTAACTCGGCGGTGATAATGGGAATGCCATTTAGAAAAATGCCCATATCCAGCGAGTTTTCGTTTTTCTTGCTGTATTTGAGTTGCCGAACGATGCTGAAACGATTTTGATTATAAAAGACCTGGACTTCCGGGTTCATGCCACTCACCGGCTTAAAAAATGCCATCTTGAAATGACAGCCCCTTGTTTTGAAACCCTTACGCAATACATAGAGGGCACCAAGTTTAGCAAGGTCATTGGACAAGCGGTATATGATTTTGGTATCGGTGTCGGTTCCCAATTGGGTCTGGAGTTTTTCGTATTCCTTGGGCTGTGATGTTTGGATGAACTTGATGACTTCGGCGGGTATCAGGCACTGTTCCTTGTCGTATTCAGAAGGAAGTCGACTGTGGTAGCCGGAACTCAACAGGTGCTGTTCTATGTGTTCTTCAAAATTCTGTTCCAGGTATGATAGGGCTGTCATGGAATAACCTCTTCTCTCACATCTATTTTACCGGTGACGACTTCGGAGATAAGCGTGGTGCGGTATTCTTGAAGTTGTTCAATGATGTTAATGTTTATATCTATTAGATTTTCAAGTTTGGTGGTTTCGCGATTGAGGAACGTAACAATGTATTGTTGTTCGTTAAATGGAGGCAGCGGAATTTTGAAGTTGCATATTTGTTCAGGGCTGATGTGAGGCACACTAACACCCGTCGTAGAAGGAGTGAAATAATCTATGAATAGTTGAGATGATAATATCCTATAAAGGTATTCTTTAACGAGGTCTTTCGATGTATTAATTGCAACAACACGCTGTAACAATAGGCATGGCAAGTCTATTTCGCTGATTATGGCAACGCGGACGCCTTTTTTAATCCACGGACGGTCCATCCCAGCAACTAATGTGCCGGCTTTTAATTCGAACCGGTCATAGCAATCATCCTTTTCTCTTTTCCAATACACCGTATCATCCCATCTAATTTCAGATACTCCAACATTGATACCTCGCAGCAGTCTGTTATCAGATGCATTCTGTGTGAAATCCGTTGAAGGAAAAGCATATCCAGATAATATTGATATATAATATCCTAATTTGGCGGTCTTCCAATGCTCCGGTACCTCTCCCAACCATTCAATCCCTGTCTCCTTCATCTTGACGTTGTGGTTCAGCCCTTTTGTCACAGCATGATTGATGATGCCTGTCCGTTGTTCCTGGAGCAGTTCGATTTGTTTCTGTTTCTTTTCGATGAGGATGTCTATGAGGCGGGTTTTGTGGTCGAGGAAGTTTGCGATGGATTGTTGCTCTTCTTTTGAAGGGATAGGCATCTTTTCCGTTGAATAAGCATAAAAATCCAGATTTTGAATTCCAGTTGTTTGCTTTATTGACCTTGTATTGACCCGTTTCGCGTAAATATCGCTAAAATAGTAGAGAGAAAAAACACTATCCACTTTCTTGTTGTCTGTTGTAATTTTTGCGATAAAATTCGAACATACCGCTTTCTCTGGTCGCCCATATTTTACAACTCTTCCAACAGGCTGTTTTTCACCTCCACCTGACTTCTCGACTAACAAATCGGAAGGGGCTAAGATTTTCCCATTCTGTTGGTCTATCGGGATATTTCTTATGGTGAAATTGTTATTGCTGACACAAAGCGAATTATATTGAAAATCGGCAACTCGAACACAGACAACGTCCCCATCATCACCTTTTAAATCGTCTCCCCAAAGACCATTAACACAGTTTTTGACAATAGATTTTATCCTCCAACTATCCCAATGCTCTGGAATTTCTCCAATCCATTCCACTCCACTATCTTTATATGCCGGATACCGTTTCATTACGCCAGTATCTCCTTCAGCAATCCATCTGTCTCTCCCTCCAGGGTCAGTATGTCCGCCTTTATTTCATCCAGAGACCGCAACGGCTTATATTTGTAAAAATACTTGGTGAAGTTGATTTCATATCCTATTTTATCCTTGCTTCGGTCCATCCAGGCATCAGGCACATGGGGCATGACTTCACGTTTAAAGTAAGCATCGATGTCATCTTTAAGCGGTATTTTTTCATAATCCCGTAAGGACGTATCCGGCTTGGGATGACCGGTTTTGTCCTTGACCACCTTGCCGTTTTTCATTTCCGGGCGTTCAACTGTCACTTTGGTATAGCCGAAATGCTCGTTGTCATAGACCTTACAGTATTCACCATCCTCAAAGCCGGTAAAGATTTCTGTAATCTGCTGTATCTGCTCATCGGTGATGTAGTTTCGTTTGCTACCCAAACTTTTCCGCATCTTTTGAAAAAAATCGACAGCATTGATAAGTTGAATTTTCCCCCGGCGGCGAGAAGGTTTCCGATTGCTGACAATCCAGATGTAGGTGGCAATACCGGTATTGAAAAACAGTTCCGTAGGCAAGGCGACAATGGCTTCGAGCCAATCATTTTCAATAATCCATTTGCGGATGTTGCTTTCACCGGAACCGGCATCTCCGGTAAATAAGGGAGAGCCATTGTGAATGATAGCAATACGACTTCCGGTGGGCTCCATCTTCGAAATCATGTGAAGCAGGAAAAGCATCGCACCATCGCTCACCCTTGGCAAGCCGACATGAAAGCGTCCATTGGGGTCATCGGCTTCGTTCTGTATAAATTTCTCTTCCTTTTTCCAACTTACACCGAACGGCGGATTGGCGAGCATAAAATCAAATCGTTTCCCTTTGAATTGGTCTTGTGAAAAACTGGTGCCCAGTTGGATATTGTCCGGCTCCCCACCGGTCATAAGCACGTCTGATTTAGCAATAGCATAGGTTTGCTCGTTTAGTTCCTGACCAAACATGATGACTTCAAGGTCTGGGTTGATGTTTTTATGAATATGGTCTCTGGTAGTGGTCACCATACCACCAGTCCCACAGGTAGGGTCATAGACGGAACGAACGATGCCTTTACCTTGAAGCCCTTCCTTATGTTCCGCAAAGAGCAGATTGACCATGAGACGGATAACCTCGCGGGGGGTGTAATGCTCCCCTGCCGTCTCATTCGACATTTCTGAAAATCGCCGTAGCAATTCCTCAAAGATTTCGCCCATCTCATGGTTCTTGACTAAATCCGGGTGAAGGTCGATTTCTGTAAATTTATCCACCATCATGAACAAGAGGTCGTTTTTAGCCAATTTGCTCACGATTTTTTCGATGGCGAAGTTGTCAATGATTTCCCGAACGTTTTTACTGAACCCGCTAATGTAGTTGTAGAAGTTGGCTTCGATATTACTGGCATCTTGGGTAAGGCGTTGAAGGTCATATCGGGACGTATTGTAAAACCTTAATCCGCCAGTGGCTTGAAGACAGACAGCCGAGGGGTCCGGCAACTTATCCTTGAACTTTTCATAGGTCTTGATGACATCATCCTTTTTACCATTGAGAACGCAATCAAGCCGTCGCAGAACAACAAAGGGCAAAATCACATCGCCATATTCGTGCTGTTTGAACGTACCTCGTAAAATATCGTCTGCTACCTGCCATATGAAGTTGGCTTTGTCCTGGAAGTTGTTCATTCGCTTGAAATTCCTCTGTTCTGATATGTTTAACAAGGGCTGTGGGGCAAGAGGTGTTAAATACACCGATATATAAATATGTTAAAGCACATATGGCTCGATATGACAATAATTTTAATGAACTGATTGAAAAAGCACCATTACTATTCCCCAGAAAAAATAAAAGCATTCCTTTTTTTTGGCGGGCGCGCTAAAATCTTCGCCTTGTTAAAGCCCCTCCAGACCAAAACCAGCCCACCCCACCCAAATCAAATTTATCAGGAACACCATTATAATGACCTTTTCAACTCCAGACCAGAACCAGTTATCAGCCTATAATTCCCTGGAACAGCCAAATAAACATAACGGCAAGGAATAGAATAGCCTTAAAATATATTTGGTAGTATAATCAAATACCAGTGCTCCCTAACCCTGTTTTAACGGTTTTTTATACTGTTATTCTGTTTTTTACCGCTTTTTCTTTAATGCTGAAATACAAGGAATGGGGTAAGGAGCGGTATACTGGTATATCGTTTATATACTACTGTAATCATTATACTATAAAACTACTAATGAATTCTACGACACACAGTGTCTTTAAGTGTATTAGAATATAAAGGGGTGCCTGCTACACTACTTTTTTGTGATGTAATTTTCATTGTGATTGTGTGGCGAAAAATTTGGCAAGACAAATGTATGCCTTACCCTATATATATAAATCTATAGGCTATCCTCCTCATTTTTCGGTTTCTCGGCAAGCTGATAAGTTTTCCTGGCACCCTTTTTCAATACCAATAGACCATTCTCACACATTTTCTTTAACTTTTTGCTGACGTTATGTCTTCCGATGCCGTATGTTTTGTTGATATCCACTGCTCTTACCGTATCATTTTCTTCGAGCCACTCTAAAACCTTTTTCACTACTTTATCATAATTTTGTTTTTTTTCGCGTCGTTCCCGTCTGGGAGGAAAAATGTCGGCATGAAATTGCTCATCTATAGGTTTTGACAAGAATGGGTCATAAGCCGATACTTTATCTTTTGAAATAATGTAAAAATCAGTATCATGAAATAAGTATCGTGTTCTCGCTAAAGCCTGACGATGCTCGGAATGTCGAAAGGCTTTTGCCATCTCACCAATTACGGCAAACTTGTCCCTGTATACACGAACTCCATTCGTATTCCTCCAGGACCAGAGGTTGTTTTCTGTAAGCGTATGGTCCTTTTCCAGATTGGCAGGGTCAATAAATTCAAGAGCCATGGCTATTTCAACTGCGTCTGACGGCATGAAACTTCCAAGCATTATTCCTACATCACAATCTTTGGCATCATTTATTCCACGTATGTTTCCGTAATAACCAGAAACCAAACGTCTGTCCGAAAATTCGTTTTCAATAAATTCTTTTAAGTACTCATCGGTAATTGTTTTTGTTGTGATTAAGAATATCTTTTTTTCAGGAGAGAGGTTATTAATGATGGATTTCAAAAAATCCTGAACATTCGATTTATCCCGTTTAACCCATCTTTGGGGAAGGTCAGAGTTGGTATTCTGACGAATTTCTGTTTCCCAAATGGATTTTTCGGCAATTCTAAATATTTTAAATTCAACTCCGCATAATTTTTTGCTTAAAAAGTCAACATCGGGCATCGTGCCATCGAAAAACACATGGGGAGGAGCTTTTGACAGATCATATGACCTGGGGTTGGGAAGATGAATTTTCTTTCGTTTGCCCTTACCCCACTTTCCCACGACAGCACCAAATTTGACGGCATGTTCTATAACCTTCAGATAATTTGCGACTATACCTGACCACTGGATATATTCAGGCATGATTTGCTCCTGTCCACGTAAAGAGTTTTCCCAATCATTGATGAGGCTTTTAGGAAATTCAAAGTTGGGGTCTATGGCACGAATTATGGAGGTTTTTTCGCATACGCTAATACGGGAGAACAGAAGGTCAATGCTCTCCCTCAAATCTGTGGTACTATTATCTTCCTGAAGATAACTGTTTATTGTTCCAACAAATGCTTTTAACTGACGGTAATTAGTAGTGATTGGCTGGTATAACTGTGAAAATACAATATCTTCATCGATAATGAACAAATCTCTTGGTTTTGGTTTTTTTTTGCCGTTCTTGTCCCAATGATTAAACCTTTTATTATCATATTGATGATGAGTTGTAATTATTATACGGGAATAATAGGCGTTTTCATCATGTCGTCTAAATCGGCAATTTATGAGTAATCCGCATTCTTTACATATCGATCTCTTTTTAAACCAGTTCTTTTGGTATAAAGAAATTATATCTTTGTATTTTGGGCATTCCTGTGGGTTAATTCCATCGACGAAATAAACCTCTTCTTTGAGAAAATCTCGCTTAAACCTATACAAACATATCCCGTTATCATCACGGACGCACTCACCTCTTTCATCCTTTCTCTCTTCTTTGTACTCTATAAATCCCCAATCAGCCGATACTTTTTTTACTACTGCTATCCTTTCTTTCAGGTTTTCTATCATTTCTTCACATAGTTTATTGGTCGGCATAAAGATGACCGCGGAAAGATGCGGATTGGAAGCCAAGACCTCGACTATGGAATATGTTTTTCCCAATCCCATCGGGGCATCGACGAATAGGGCTCTGCCTTTTTTAACTTCTGAATGCCAGCTTAAAAGTTTTTCACGATTATTGGCGAGGGCAAGTTCTGTGGTTATTGGATGAAAAATGGACCGAAATATTTTTTTGAAAAAGCCATCATGATTTTCAGAAAATCCCTTTTCAAGAACAATATACCAAAGTGTTTCCCTGGAGGGAGATGCTTTGTAAAAAAGTTCTTTTTCGACCAAATTATTGATTTCCGATGGGTCGGGAGGTTCAATGTTATTGGCAATCAGCTTATTATTCACTGCTTCTGCGAAGGTCTGACCTTCGGCTTTTTCTATAAGGCTCTTCCATGTTTGTCTTCTTGTGGTACGGTCATGTAGAGATGTGCCGTCTGCCACAGTGGCGTTATTGCCGATAATTTCTGTGATTTGATCGGGGGCTAATATGATAAGTAAATTTCTGAATTTGGGTGTATCAGGAACAAGGCGACGCAGTCTGATTTCTTTTGTTGATCGTTCTTGATTAAGGCGGTCATAGAAGTCGTCTTCAGTAAGGAATAGAGGAATATCGAAAGGATTAACGAAAGAGCAATTGGTGATAAATTCTTGAATATTTTTTGGGGAATTATCCCGACCTGGATTGTTATAATTGTCTATGTCTTCTTGGGCACTGATACTATCTTCATCCCGATCTATACTGAAATAATCTTCATCCAGAGCTGGATTGTTATAATAGTCTTTGAATTCTTGGACACTAATACTATCTTCATCCCAAGCAGGAATGATTTGAAATTTAAGATAGTCATGCCATTTTTCTCTATCCAATAAAACTTTCGCTTGCTCTACACCGTTAACCGACCCATTATTATCAGGGACCAGTATTAGGTTTCTTACATCCAGGGCTGGATTGTTGGTATCGCTACGCAATTCAACTTTTCCGCCACATTCTGGTTTGAGGCAGTCAATAACCTGAAAAATTGTTTCCCCGCAGATTGCGAGAGCAACTCCTTTTGTTACAGCCTGATTTTGAGCATCTTCTAATGTATGGGGAGTTTTACAAGCAGGGCAAGTATAGACCAAATCATTTCGGCTGTAAGAGTTGTTTCCCATTTTATCCCTCCTCAATCAAAAAAGTATAAATGGACACCATACGCTATTTATTCATTTATAGGCTATGGTGCCCAAATTAGTAAAGAGAGCAGATAACTATAAATTAATATTATAAATCCTTATGGACATCAAGATTTTTAAGTATATAGAGAATAAACGGCAGAATAAAGTTTGAATGTTGGCTGTTATTGATAATATGCTGGAAGGCAAAAAATGATTTGAGTGAAGGGATACTGGTATGGTTTGTATCCTGCTGTAATTACAATATTATAATACTACTACTGAATTTCATGACACCTTCCTTCGTCAAAGTGTTTTACGATATCATGGGCACAAAGGAACACTTACTTTCCTTTTTGTTTATTAGACATGATTTTCATTGTTCAGCGTTTAGAATGGTCTTGTCGAGGGAGGTAGTCGACCGTTATCATACATCATGCGCCGTATATTGTCCTCTTTTATATTGTTATTAAATTGTTCCCGCCATTTTGTATGTTCCTTCTTAGATTTAAAAACATTACATAACCTTTGATCTGCATTAACATTTTTAATCCTATCCCATTGCTTTTCCCTTAAATTTATTGGGGCAACATTTTCGGCAAAATATGGTTGCGTAGAATTATGCCAAAGATTGCTGACCAAGTATAATCCTTCTGTCAAACTCATAAGATATTTTCGTGTCAATTTATGTCTTTCGTGCATGTCATCTCCTTTATATTTATAATTATCATTGCCCACCACTACCACCACCTCCACCTCCACCACCCCCACCTCCACCACCGCCACCGTCTGATTTCTTTTCTATTTTAAACTTGCCGTCGTGTGAAGAGAGCGCATATGTGTTCCCGTCAAGTCCTATGTAAAAGACTATTGCTTCCTGAGTTGTCGTTTTTGTTTCTCTGTTGGTTGTGACTATCTCTTCTGCTTTAAATCTTGGGTTTGAGGTGAAGTCTGATAGGTTTGCGTTCGGTAGTTTTTCCCATTCGGAGCCCAGCTCGGCTTCCAGTCCGCCGGCTTTGTCAAATAGGAAGAGTTCTTGCCCTTTGTTCTCGTATGCGGTGTATTTGAAGGGTGCGATGTCTTTCTTGTCTATTCCTCTTGAAAGTTGATATGTCGAGGCACAGCCTGCCATATAGATTGCCATCAAAGGAGCGATAATTCTAAATATTTTGTCTGTTTTCATGTATTGAAGTTCATCGTATTTTACTATTTCCATAAATAAAACATATTATCTTTTTTTGAGATGAGATGGGGTATAATCTTTATTATGCTCTTCAAGAGAGTGTTTTTCGATTGTGTCGATCTTATCTTTTTGTAGGATGTTATCCGTCCACAGCGTTTCGATTTTTTCTTTTAAAATCTTAACATCAACTTGTAGTGAATGAACATTGAAATTGAGTGTCGAAAAAAACCATACTAAAGGAATTACCACGACTATGACTATGCCACAAATAACAGATGCCACCTTGTAAGTAACATTAAACTCGTGAATACTGATAAATCTTCCGCCCTCATCTTTATCTTTGATCGGGGGTGGTACTTCTACATAAGCATTATAGGTATCAGTTAAATCATCCTGTCTTGTGCTGTCGAAAGTTGAATGGGTATCAGATATGTTATTTAAATAATCTTTATAACGTTGACGTTGATCAGGTACTTTATTAAGTTTACGCTTACCCATTTGCTACAATCCCCTTATCATGCAAGAAATCGTATAGCTTCTTCTTTTCTTCAATAAAGACTTTTTTTAGCTTTAAGACCTCACTCGATGTGGATGATGTGTACGGGTAAAAATAACGCTGTACATCTAAATCAGCTTTTATTGTTTGCTTTCGAGGATTAGTTGCATCTAATTCACCGTCATAATAAGAATATATAATGTTGAACATATCGCTTTTTTCAATGTCTGGTGCTATCCCCTCTACTGTCGGACGACGTTCTTCATATGTAAGGCTGAATTTTGCTGCATGAGCAGGTTTTTTTATGGTAGTTAATGTATTGAGTAAACGCTTGCTCACATCATCCACTCCAACACCTATTTGGTATTCTGTAAAGATACCAATTCGCCTTACATCTCGTATTTTCATAGTAGTATCTATTATTTTCCATACTTTTTCAAATTCCTCGACTGCGCTATCAATATGAATTTTCTCTTTGTCATCGACAGTCTCTTTTGAAAATATTACATCATTCCAATTCAGAACCAAGCTATTTGAATTATTATCATTTATTAGGCGGACTTCTCCTATACCCTGAATGTTAACCGAAACTTTTTTGTAGTATTCATCACTTAAAGGATTTTTACCTCTCGCTGCCAATATGTCATCCACAACAAGTCCCGATAAGGATGATAGGCGGAACATTTTCGTTGAGGGTCGTACACCTATCACAAATTTTGACATCTTAATCATAGCTCACCCCTTAAATTCAGAATTAATCATCCTCTACTTTCTGCAACATTAATCTAATTGCTAATTTTAAAACCATCACGAATTAGTGAAGGGCGTGACTGATCAAAACTCCCACTTTACATTATTGTTAAACGTATCGGTATAGTTCCTCCACTCCCTCCTAATCTGTAATAAATAACCCAGCTCTATTATAAAGAATGGGATATTTGTCAGCCAGCCTGCGCATATTTACTTCCAGCATTGCTATATAGGACGGAACTATTTACACCCTCTCATACCTTTGATATCATATTAGGATTTATATTTCAAATCTACTATTTCAATGAAAATGTACAATTTACAACTTTCAGGTAATTAGTCATACAGCAGAAAGAATTCAATGTCCAGCCTTTATATAGTAATAATGTTATTATATTTAATATGTTATGATACATTAACTACTATCAGTATCCCGTCCTCCCTGATATAGCAGTCTCTCACCGCAATTGTGTCCTGTTCTTTCCCTGTCTAATCTTTTAGCACTGGGTCGCCCAAGTTTGATAAAAAACAAGGTAGGTGAAGGATGCCAGGAAGACCAATAATTTATAGAATGAGGATAACGGGATACTGGTATTGTAATATTTTGTTATTATTATACTATTATATCAGTATTGTTTTTAGAACTTTTTTTATTGCCTTTCACAGTAGACTGTAATAGAAAAATACAAGGTGCCTGTTTAACGCAAGTTCTGACAGGTATCAATTACGGAAGTGTTCGGATAAATTTGGTGGGATTAACATAGTTCCAGACGGCTTTTTAGACGGCTTTTAACTGCCCCAGACGGCTTTTGACGGATGTAAATAACTGAAAAATCAGGCGAAATACTCTCCGGTTCGCCCTGTCACGCCGGAAGTCGCGAGTTCAAGTCTCGTCGTCCCCGCCAGACAATATCAAGGGTTCGGGAAATAGCTCCGGATCCTTTTTTATTTGAAACAACGGCTTCGCAAAAAGCAATTTTGTGCCGCTTTGCGGCAATCTATATTCGACGAACTCGTTGAAAGTCTGAATATGCTCTCTTAATGAGCTTTTTGGGGATTTTTAAATCACTTCGCTAAATCACAAGAAGGTTTGGGCTGATGCCCTCAAAGGCTTGTGATTTTTAACGCTCAGTTCTTTAAAAATCTGTTTCCCAAAAATTTAAAATCCGTTCGCATATGACTTCCAACTGGTTCATTATAATCAATGAATTTGTTGGAAGTTAATTTTTCATACTTAGCCGCAAAGACATAAAAGGCGCAAAAAAATCTTCATGTCCAATCATTCTAAAGGCATACTGATGATCAGCATAACGGCCGTCCTGTGGGGGATATTGGCCGTTGTGCTCAAATATGCGCTTCAGCGGTTCAGCGGCAATACCATCATCTGGTTCCGGTTTACATTTTCATTTGTATTTCTGGCGGCTTACTATAGCATCAACCGCCCGCAGTTTTTTGAAATTTTTAAAATCCCGCCGATTCTGGGAATAGTCGCAGGACTTGCCGTAGGCGGTAATTACTTCGGGTTTACAAGAGGCGTTGATCTGACATCTCCCAGCAATACCCAGATCCTGATCCAGATCGCTCCGCTTCTGGTGGTAGTTGCGGGGGTTTATTATTTCAAGGAACGCCTGACCATCCTTCAAAAGACCGGCTTTTTCATTGCAGCGGCAGGCTTTGTGCTGTTTTACCGGGATCAGCTTCATAATCTTGTGATCTCTTCCCAGCAATACACTACAGGCAACCTCTGGATAATTTTCGGAGCCGTTGCCTGGGCAATTTTTGCAGTATGCCAGAAATACCTTGTCCGATTCTGGGCTCCTCAGCAGACCAATTTGCTGATCTACCTTGTTGCCGCAATGATGTTCTCCCCGCTGGCCGTTTTTCACGAATTTCAGGGACTGACATATACGGACTGGCTGACCCTGATCTTTCTGGGCGCCAATACTCTTGTTGCTTACGGCACTCTTGGTGAAGCCTTCAAGCTGCTGCCGGCCAACCAGGTAAGCGCAATAATCGTCCTGAATCCGCTGATCACCCTCCTTGTTGCAGGTGTTCTTTCTTTTCAGAAACTTCCCTGGCTTTCTTCGGAAAGCATTACTCTGCCCGGATACGCTGGGGCATTGCTGCTCCTTGCAGGCGTGGGTCTGGTTGTCAAAAAGTCATAATCAGCCGGGGAAGAACCAGGGTGCGCCCGCAGGCTTGAAGACACCGTTTGGGGTTCACCCGATTTTAAGCGGATTTGAAAAAAGGTCTTAACCTCCTGAAACATTCCAAATGCCGAGGAATTATCGATGATTATAAATATTAAGCCATCTGCGCTTGTACAATAACTGATAATGTATTTATCCAATATATCATGATATTATGGATAAATGATGTACTAGAAAGAAATGAATTGACAATTATTTTAGATAAATCTATCTCTTTTAGAATGAAACTAAGTAGTGTCCATCCGGAAACTAAAGATAGACACTATTGCGTTTCCAATTCGGAAATAGGCAATTTTGGGCAAGCTCAAGGAAATCAAGGGATTGCGCGGAGGCATACGCAATGTATGCCGCACAAGTAATCCCGCAGATTGATACAGAGATCGCACAAAAGGGCCATTTCCGGATGGGAACTAAGTAGAAATCACAGAAGATGAAAAGACTGCTAAATAATCCAGGAACGTATCTTATCTTGATGTCGTGGTGGATTGTGCCGTTCTTCATAGCTTCACTCATGGCTCACTCTATCGTTACCAATCTTAGGTCGTACCTTACGTTCCTCGTCGCGTTAGTTGTTTTTACCTTTGCCGGTCTCCTTCTTGGTTTCTTTGACGCCAGACTATATTTATGGAATCGGAGTGGGCATTGGAAACGCTATCTCATTCTTGTCGTTGTCTATGCTGCCACGATAATGTGCGTTACAGCGCTGACCGTTGCTATGGATTACTATGGATTGATTAACTACTTCGGCGGTGACGCAGCCGGCAGTTTCGGAATGTATTATATTCCATCAGTAGCATTTTATTTGGTCGCAGGGGGCATCTTCTGCGCTGTTTTCAGCGCCTTCAAAAGGCTTCGGAGAAAAAATTAAGCAAGAACCCGAACACGATGCTCAACTTCTTGAATGAGGCAAAGTATTTGCAAAAGGAGGCCAATTAACAATGAATAAGAAAATCAACGCGCTGCTGCTTATCGGAATTATTGGGACTACTACCGCTGGTTTTCAGTTTGCCGCTAAGTATGGACAAGTAATGTGGGGCAATAAGGATATTTGGTGGACGCCCATGTCATTGGCTTTGCCGCTACATAAAACAACCCAGGAGTTCCAAATATTCATAAATGGAGAACTGTTGCATGATCATCTCGATCATGGATCATTGGCCGCCACTGACAAGGCAGGGCAATCGCACCGAGTGGTTTCTGACGATATAAAAATTCGGCTGAACAATTGGTACAAAACCGAAGCGTCCCTGCTGCACAGTGCGGTTTTTGCAGCATTCCTGCTGGGCAGTTCACTCACTTTCCTCATTCTTGGGATTGCGCAATTGGCGGCAAGAAGGGAAAAAGCCTGCTAACTGGTATCAAGTCGCTCCACCGGATCGCAAATGAACCCGACCCTGGTGCTGCTTTACGTACTCTCTTTCAATCCGTAAGTGCACCACGGGCTGCACAATAGATAAGGGGAGGTCTCTCGAAGCCGGCTTGCAGGAGCTGGCTTAAAACCGTCTTAATCTACAGTGGTAAAGAGCCATTGTGGTGAGCGGTAAGGAAAAGGCAGGGCACGACCCTGTCAGGTAAGATTCAGGGAGGCGAGCGCAAGCGAACTACTTCTGATGTGCCGAAAGGAAAAGGACGATGTCAAAACTGGAGGACTTACGGGGCTCCTGGAGAATTCCAAGAAAAATCTGCTTACAGCCTGGGCGGCATCCGGCATAAAGGTAGCGCGAACCTGATCCGGGTCAATATGTTATGAAAATGCATCGATGCAGACTTTAACGGGTAATTATGTTGTTAATTATTTATATATATGATAATAAGTTTCTGTCTTAAACGTAAACTTAACGGAGGTAAAAATGAAGATGACAACTAAATTAATAATTACATCTATTCTGATAGCGGTGATCTCAGCGGTAACATTATTCGGATGTGCAGGTTACGAAGTAAATAATGGACGAGGCAATATTACGGGTATTTATATCCGGTCTGAAATGCAGGAGGCAGACCGGGCTATAGAAGTAGCCCGGCAGGCAGGGAAGGATAAAGACTGCCCTGTTGAATTTAAAGCTGCCGAAGATGCGAAGAACAATGCCTATGATGTATTCAGGTCGTGCCGTACGGAAGAAGGGGTAGCTCTGGCAAAGAAGGCTATGGAAAAAGCCAAAGCCCTTTGTCCTCCAAGAGAGTCTGCCAGAGTTGTGCCGGCTTCGGTTACTGCTCAACCGTCAGATACGGATGGTGATGGTGTAATAAATACTCTTGACAAGTGTCCGGGGACTCCTTCCGGCGTCGCAGTTGATAAAGATGGTTGTCCTCTTGATTCCGACAAAGACGGTGTCTACGATTACCTTGACAAATGTCCTGGTACTCCCATCGGCACCAAGGTCGATAAGGATGGCTGTCCTGAAGTTATTGTTCCCGCGCAGAAGGCGGCGCCTGCCAAACTTTGTGGTCCGACAGTTCTTGACATCAAATTTGATTTTAATAAAGCTGACATAAAGCCAGAATTCCACAATGAACTCAACAAGGTGGGTAACTTCCTGAAAGAATTCCCCAAAGCCAAAGGCACCATCGAAGGGCATACCGACAACATCGGGGGAGAGGCGGTGAACGCAAGGCTCTCGAAGCGTCGTGCTGAAAATGTGCGTAATTACATCATTAAAAACTTTGGGATTGATGCCGGTCGCATTGCCACCAAGGGTTTTGGTTTTACCAAGCCGGTTGCCGACAATAAAACCAGGGAAGGCAGGGCTAAAAACCGCCGCAGCGAAGCTAACTTCATCTGCGAATAAACATTTGATCACAGTTTGAACCGAAACAACGAGCGCATTTCCCACCGCTCGCGTCAGGTTGCTAAAATTAACAGGCCCTTCAGAAATATCTCTGAAGGGCCTGTTTTGTTAAAAACTCAAGAAGGCATTACCAGGCAGATAATCCCTATGGGGTTCTTTTTAATCATAAACCACGCTGAGCTTGCAGATCGGACAGTAGTTGATGCAGAAGGCTAAGCGTATTCCTGGCCGGCAAATGTTTGTTGATGCAATATCTCCGAAGATCGGAATCAAGAAAGTTGACAGACAGAATTATATATGTTCTTAAACAGATCTGCGCGAGGACGCATATTAATAATTCCGGAAAGGACCTTTATGGACTACGACGTAGCAATTATCGGCAGCGGGTTCGGCGGGAGCGTCTCTGCGCTCCGTCTATCTGAAAAAGGATATCGCGTGGCGATTCTGGAGCAGGGAAACTGGGTGACGCCTGAGGATATGGAGGAAGGTGACACTGACGTGCGCCGGCTTAACTGGCTGCCTTCACTGGGCTGTACCGGATATTTCTCACAGGATTTTTTCCGGCATGTGACTCTGGTGCGGGGTATCGGGGTAGGTGGCGGAAGTATTGTTTACGCCGCAGTCCTTCTGCGTCCCAAAGATGATTTTTATCGTGATTCGGCATGGTGCGGTTTGGGGATTGACTGGAAAAAGGAACTTTCCCCCCATTGTGATACAGTGGAAAAAATGCTGGGTGTTACTCCCAACCCCAACAGTGACATCCAGGATCAATATCTTAATAAGACCGCGGAAAAAATGGGCGCTGGAAATACTTATGGTCCCACGCCAAATGGCATCTATTTCGGCAAACCCGAGGTTATGGCGCCCGACCCGTTTTTCAACGGCAGCGGTCCCCATCGCGCCGGTTGTTTCCTTTGTGGCCGTTGCCTTACAGGATGTCCGCATGGATCCAAAAACACGCTGGATAAAAACTACCTCTATCTTGCCCAGCGTCTGGGTGCGGCCATTTTGCCGAAGCGGAAAGTCGAAAGCATAGCCCCAATGGAAAATGGCGGCTATCTCCTCAAACTCAAACACCCGGCTAAACCTTTTTACAAATACCCGCCGCTGAAAGCAAAATATGTGGTTGTGGCAGCAGGCGTGTTAGGCACGCTTGAACTCCTGTTTCACAGCCGAGATGTGGCCAAAACTCTTCCTGCCATATCCTCGCAAATTGGTAGGGTGGTGCGTACCAACAGCGAGGCCATTGTCGGCGTGCTGTCGCCTGAAACAGAAATGGACCTGACGTACGGGACCGCCATCTCGTCCCACTTTTATCCGGATGACAATACCCATATTACCCAAAACCGCTTTCCCATCGGATACACATTCATGAAGTTCTTCTTCGGTCCCATAGTGGATCATCCCAACCCGAAGGCGCGTTCTTTTAAAACGCTGGTCGCGATTGCGGCCCATCCCGTCTCAATGGCAAAAAACCTGTTTGCCAAAAACTGGCATAAACGGATCACGGTGCTTACCGTAATGCAGCACATAGATAACCAGATATCCTTTACACATGGCCGCAAGGCCTCATTTTTGTTTAGAAGAGGTTTAAAATCAAGGGCTGTCGAAGGGAAATCAGCCCCGACCTATCTGCAGGTGGCAAACCAGGCGGCCCGGACCCTTGGCGAGGTGACCGGCGGCCAGCCGTTAAACGTGCTGACGGAGAGTATCGGGAACACCTCTACCACCGCCCACATCCTCGGAGGATGTCACATGGGGTCTTCGGCTGAAACCGGCGTCATCGACACCTCGCACCAGGTGTTTGGCTATCCGGGATTGTATGTCATTGACGGTTCCGCCGTGTCCGCCAATGTCGGCGCAAACCCCAGCCTTACCATCGCGGCCCTGGCAGAACGGGCCATGAGCTTGATCGGGCCGAAATGATACTATCGAATATTTTATTGAACATAAAAAGCAGGTGGATAATCATTAATAGATTCGTAAAAAGTCCATCATCAGGCCGGAGATGATTAACCCCGGTCTGCCATAGGCAGAGAAGAACCGCTTGAACCATAAAAGAAAGCGAAATCCCCGCAGATTATATACGTGGAATGCGAGCAAATCGTATATTGATAATAATCATTCCTTACGGTCGAAGATTCCCGGCTGTTCACAGAAGAAATCTTCAATTTACTTCAAGCGGCAGGAAAGGGGAAACGCAATGTTTCTTCCTGTCACTGATTGTCAGGATGAGACGAATATGGAAGATAAAGTTGAAATAGTATTTGTATTGTGATATGGAACCAAATATCTATCGCATTTCCCGCTGGTTAGAGATTGTATTCATGGAATCGCTTTTAGAGACAGGGGCAAAAAATCGTTTCGAGCCAGGCTTTGTAAACCACAGGATTTGGCGTAACTCTAAAATATCAGATCAAAGCCGGGCAGAGAGCGCCCTTACAATGTGTTAAAAAAGGCTTTCAACTACTAACGCGGACACACTTTTATGGATAATTCTTATGCGATTTTTCGTCATAGACGATAGTACCTTAATCGTAGAGGCAGTCACCCAGATACTCCGGGATGCCGGGCACGAGGTGCAGTCCACCACATCCCCGCAGGACGCCGTAGACGCCGTGCTCGCTTTTAAGCCGGACGCTATCTTGCTGGATTTGATGATGCCTGCAATCGATGGTTATGAGCTGTGCATACGTTTTCGCAGGCTCAACGAGCTTGACCAGACAAAAATTATCATCCTGACGGGAAAATCTTATGAATTCGACAAGCGGCGGGCAAAAGGGGTCGGCGCGGACGCCTTCCTGATCAAACAAGCCCTGATATCCAATCCGGAAAGATTTTTGCAGGAAGTGATGTCTGTTATGAGTAAAGACATCACCCTCTGTTACTGGGGTACGCGGGGAACGTTGCCGGTGCCCGGTAAAAATTCCCTCCGCTACGGCGGAAATACCCTTTGCATTTCTTTGTCTGTTGACGATGAGCCAATTCTTATTTTTGATGCGGGCACGGGTATTACCTGTCTGGGCGAGCATCTTTCCGCGCAAAAAGAGCATAGAGTCACTGCCAAGCTGTTTATTTCTCATCCACACTGGGATCACATCAATGCGATACCTTTTTTTGCCCCTTTATACGTGCAGGGAAACGAGGTGGAAATCATAGGCCCGGCGCATGGGCATATGAGTTTCCGCGAGATCGTTTCCGCGCAAATGGATGATGTTTATTATCCGGTAACCATACGTGAATTTGCTGCCAGAGTATATTTTCGTGACATGCGTGAAGAAACCCTGAGATTTGGCAATTTTGAGATTCAAAGTATGCTGCTGAACCACCCGGGCACCTGCCTGGGTTATCGTATTACCCATAATGGCCGGTCTGTTTGCTACGTAACCGATAACGAAAGTTACCCCGCCGACGATTCTTTATTCGATCCTGAATACGAAGAAAGGCTGGTGAATTTTGTACGTGAAACCGATATTCTCATTACCGATTGCACTTATCTGGATGAAGAATATCCGGCGAAAAGGGGCTGGGGTCACTCCTGCACCCGCGAAGTTGCCCTGCTGGCCGATAAGGCCAGGGTGCGCTCGCTGCACCTTTTTCATCATGACCCCGGTCAGGACGACGCGGCAATCGACCGGAAACTTGCACAGGCCACCGGGCATCTGGAGCGATTGAACAGCAGCGTCAAGTGCGCTTGTCCGGCAGAAGTGAGCAGCTACGTCCTGGGTAGCCAGAGGATTTAATCCAGGCGCAGACAAATCTTTTTTCATTGACACAAGCCATCCATCATAATCTTACATCATGCAAAGGCGCATTTTTTAGTCAGTATCAGTTTCACAACACCGAGCCATCACACCAAACCGCTGTGGGCTCAAGGAGAAAATCATGGGGGACTGGTGACGACTGCTAAAAAAAGTCGGGAGGCCCTCCAGGCGACCCTCATGACTTGGCAACTCTGGCAACGCTACCCGGGAGTCGAGAGGCGGGAAAGAGAAACAGCGGATCGAAGAATGTCTGGTAGCATTTAAAAGGTTTGATTTCCAAAAAAGTTATCAGATTGGCAAGCAGGGTTTTTGAGGAGAACTCCTGCCCTCATCACTCTTCGCCATGTCCAGATAGAAAAGCGGCCATTATGTCAAGGATATTTAACCCAGACAGGCACACCTTTACGAGATAAAATAAGTTGTATCGTATAGGCGGGTTAAGGGATTTGCCTGTAGGTTGATCATGGAAAATCACTGAATCAAATCACTATTATAACTTCCTGAAACCCACAAAACATAAACCTCAAACCAAAATGCAGGGTCTCAAACCGTAATGCGTTGATATTCAGGAATAATGGTGGTATGAATAAAGCACTTATGACATTTGGCCGATTTTCAGGCTGGGTACTAAACATAAGTTTATCCTGCCAAGTCCTTGGCAAAGGCATGTCTTTATCATGATTTTTTTGTCACTTATCAATAATGTCGCCCTCATCATTGCGCTGAGCATTTTCTATAGTTTCATTATCCGCAGATGGAAATATGGGTCACGCATCAGCCAGGCGATCTCCGGTTTTCTTTTTGGTGTGGTTGCTGTTGTCGGCATGATGAATCCACTCATTGTTTCACCGGGCCTTATCTTTGATGGACGCTCCATTATCATCAGTGTAGCGGGTTTCATCGGCGGCTGGGTTACTGCCCTGATTGCCGCCCTGATGGGCATCGTTTATCGAACTTGGATTGGCGGACCTGGGGCAATCATGGGGGTTTCTGTTATTGCTTCGTCCGCCGCAATCGGAATTGCTTATCATTATATTCGTCGGCGCAGACCCCATGTAGCCGCTCCCTTGTATCTGATCGGATTTGGGATCATTGTCCACATCTGCATGCTGGCCCTCACCATGACCCTGCCGTCCGGCATGAGGTATGAAGTTTTTTCAAACATCGCAATACCGGTCATCCTGATATATCCTCTGGGCACACTCCTCGTTTGTGTGGTTCTCCTCGATCTGGAGTCGCGCTTACAAGCCGAATATGCCTTGAAAAAGAGCGAGGAAAAATATCGTCTTGTGGTAGAGAATGCGAATGAAGCCATCCTCGTTGCCCAGGATGGCCTGTTGAAATATATCAATCCCATGACTCTGAAAATTCTCGGATACTCTGATGATCTCCTTACCTCAAGGCCCTTTGTTGAGATTATACACCCGGAAGACAGGGAAAAGCTGTTTGAGGCGCACATCAAGAGAATGAGAGGTGAAGAAACTCAGCCGGTTCAGCAGTTCAGGGCTATTGCACGGGATGGAACAATCAGGCTGGCGGATTCGCATGCGATTATGATCTCATGGGAAGGTAAACCGGCCACTTTAAATTATATTACCGATATCACTGAGCGCCGTCAGGCGGAGGAAGAAAAGCAACTTCTTGAGGAGCGCCTGAATCGTGCGGAGAAGATGGAGTCCCTGGGGTTGCTGGCCGGCGGCGTTGCTCACGATCTCAACAATGTTCTGGGC
>RPRI01000053.1 GCA_003818505.1 Desulfobacteraceae bacterium
TGAGCCATCTTGATACTGAAAGTGTTTCGGGTTTCAAAGGGATATCAGGGAGTTTGAGAGGATGATGAAAGCTTTAATAAAATCATTGGAAAACAAACACTTGAACCCTTGACCCCTCGAATCATGGAACCCTTTCTCCCAACTAATTGGGAGAAGAACCATAATTAAATGCTCCACGGCTTCGTAAAAAATATAAGGAGAATACAAGTGCTAGATCTTCATGCCCTTCATTGTTCAGCGACGGAGTCCTGATCCCTTCGGAACTTGCGAGAAGAGCCGAGCATCTTGGCCTTGCGGGAATAGGAATAACTGATCACGGGGACTCATCAAACATAGATTTTGTTGTTCCGAGAATTGTAGGTGTGGCAATTGACCTGAACCGGTTCATGACGATAAAGGTTATTCCCGGGATCGAGCTTACCCATGTGCCTCCGCCCATGATAGCTGAATGCGCGAAAAGAGCGAGGAACCTTGGCGCAAGGATCATAATCGTCCACGGGGAAACAATAGCCGAACCAGTTGCTCCGGGCACAAACAGGGCGGCGATAGATGCGGGTGTAAATATTCTCGCGCATCCGGGCCTTATATCTATGGAGGAGGTCCTCATGGCGAAAGAGAAGGGCATCCTTCTCGAGATTACGGCACGCAAGGGGCACAGCCTGACCAACGGGCATGTGGCCAAACTTGCAGTTGAAGCAGGCGCAAAGCTTGTCATAAATACGGACACCCACGCCCCTTCGGACCTTATAACCAGGGAACAGGCATTAAAAATTGTTCTCGGTGCCGGCCTGTCCGAAGCAGACTTCGAAATGATGCGGCAGAACGCGTCGGCTTTTCTGTAAAGCTTTTTCTAGACAGTAAACATTCCTTTCTCGTAGATTATAACTTTTCCCCCTCCGGCAAGATGTGCGGTGACTCTTTTTTTCTCGGTATTGACAAGATCCCAGTGGAGCGCCGAGTCATTGAATCCCAGGTTTTTCTTAATCTCCTTCGTCAGCTTTTTGGGGTCTCCCGAGAATGTGTCGGAATATGAAGAGCCGACTGCTATATGGCAGTTGCCGAAGCTCCCTCCGTAGTTTTCATCAAAGAGCGTGTTGGCCATAAACCTGTTTATTTTTGAAAATCGTCTGTCGGTTAAGGAAAATTCCCCGATTTTGTTTGCGCCCCTGTCCATTGCCAGTTGTTTTTTTACAAACTCTTCACCTGTTTCCGCTTCAATCTTTACCGCAGAACCCTTCCTGAACTCCAGACTAACTTTTTCAACGTAATTGCCGCTCCTGTATGACGGCTGGTCGGCAAAATATTTTCCCTTCGTTCCCCTCCAGTCCGGAGAAATGAATAACTCGAAGCTCGGGATATTGTGCCCCGATATGCCGATCCATTTTCTCTTTTCACCGGGCGTGATTTCAAGGTCGATATTTTCCGATTCAATCAGGTATGACGCAACTTTCATGCCGTTCAGCCATTTCTTTATCCTTGCGGCGTTGCCGTATACTTTCTGCCATTCTTCGACAGGCGCTTCCTTATTTAAAAAGCATGCGGCGGCGATTTCGCTTGTGTACTCCTTCATGGATAGTCCGGCATGTTTAGCCAGTTCTTCTGTCGGAAGCATGCAAAGCGTCCAGCCGAAAACGCCTTCCTCCTCTCTCTTGTCGATTACATCCCTTAGATGTTTTCTAGCGACAGCGGCTTTGCCGATTTTTTTCGGATCGACACCGCTTAAATGAGTTATCGATTCGGGAGCATGGAGAAAGATGCTGCCGTTTATGTTTTTATAAAGCTCCTCTTCGCCGGGAGATGTAAAAACAAGCTGCCTGCTGTTTGAAATATCGTAAAAGCTGCGTTCCATGACCGGTGTGGGATTTGTTCTGAGAACCGGGTTTATGCCCATCTTCAGGAGTTTTTCGAATAAGATTTCTGCAAGCCTTAAAGCGGGAATGTTATATCTGATTAAAACCGTGTCATTTTTTTTAAATTTGCCTCTACGGGCTGTCTTAAGCCCCCAGATAAGCACATCTGCATATTTGTATAGTTGTTTTTCTGTCAGCATAAATTATCCTTAATCGCTGTTTATTTATGATGGACTCGTAAAAAAGTCCGGATATTCTCTTTTTCGTCATTCCCGCGTAAGCGGGGCAATTGGTGAAGCGTGAGCGCTATCCATTTTATTCAAATAGTTCTGGACTCCCGTTTTCACGGGAGTGACGGGATGTTATATTTTTTGCTAAGCCGTAATTATTCATTGTCTTTCAAAAAAAGCGAGTGATACTCAGGTTCGCTCAGGTGATTTTTAAGAATTTTATTTATCATGAAAAATATTTCGGAAAGCTCGTCGTCCGTGAGCCTTCCGACCAGTTTTTCCATGAGGGTGTCGTCAGAAAATTTCTGGAGGTAGTACCGGATCGCGTTTTCATCGGTTTCTCTGTCAAAACCGAATCCGACAAGGCCGGTGTATGTTTCAATAAAGTTATGAGAGTGTTTTGCCATTATTCTTTCTCCGGAATCCTTGATCCATTTAATCCCAATGAATTATTAAGTTGACTTTATATCAGGCTTATTGTGTATTCCGGCTGGTTTATATAAAGAAAAATAAGAACGGTCAACATAACTTTATCGCAACTATTCGGCTATTGATTACACAGATAAACGCAGAGAGATTTAAATAGAATAATTATTCAGGAGCCAGAAACCGGAATTCAGAAGCCAGAATAAAAAGGAACTCTGCTTTGGTTATGGTGATACTTTGCCAGTGCTCAACTTGAAGAAGTAAGTAAGTTGCCGGAGGCATATACCGCTTCTATTCTGAATTCCGGATCCTGACTTCTGACTCCTGAGCAGCTACAGTTTATCTTGATCTTCCGGAGGATAATACCGGCTTTGGCTTTTGATTATTTCAATTCTTCAGATAACATTTCAATCCGTTATGGAATATGGAACTGCGGGGCGAAAAGAATAAAAGGCTCCGTTATTCTGCTTGGCGGCAGGAAAGAGTTCATGGAGAAGTATGCAGACACGATAGAGGAGCTGAAGCAGAGGCAATTTGATGTCTACAGTATGGACTGGAGGGGGCAGGGCCTTTCAACCCGTCTTCTTGCAAACAGGCATAAAGGCCATATAAACGACTACAGGGAATATATAGGGGATCTGCATTATTTTATTAACAGTATCGTGAAACCTGTCGCCATCCCGCCCCTGATAATTCTTGCCCATTCGATGGGCGGACACATAGCGCTTCGTTTTTTGCATGATTTCCCGGAGGCGGCCGACAAAGCCGCCCTGACATCCCCCATGATTGATCTTCTCGTTCCGCAGTTTCCGAAATGGCTTATAAGACTGGCGGCCCGTTTTGTTTCAGGGATAGGTTGCGCCGGCGCATATTCGGCAGGTTCCAGAGACTATTCGTTCCAAAGCATAAAGTTTGAGGGAAACCTGCTTACATCAGATCCCGTTCGCTTCATGGATGAGCACAAGGCAATTGCCGAAAACCCCGAACTTGCTCTGGGAGGCGTCACATACGGATGGCTTGCAGCGACTTTTAGATCGATAAACACTTTGTCGGACGCAGATTACGCCGGGAAAATAAAAACTCCGGTATTGATTGTCAGCGCCGGTAAGGACAGAATAGTATCTGAAGCCGCCCAGAGAGCCATCTGTTCAGTAATGGGAGAAAGCAGCTTCGTGAGCATTCCTGATTCATACCACGAGATACTGAAAGAAAGAGATCCTGTAAGAAAAACCCTCTGGAATGAGTTTGACAAATTTGTTAAAAAATTATAACTGCTCAGGAGCCAGAAGTCAGGCTCCTGAATAATTATTGTATTTAAATCTCTCTGAGTTCATCCTTGGAAATCTGCGGCTGAATGGTTACCAAAAATCTTAATAAGCTCGCTTTCCCAAAAATCTAATATCCGTCCACATACGACTAATTAAAGGTCGATCAAATTTCTCTTTTCAGAAAACTGCAGATTCGGCCGGGGCTGTCCGTCATGATAACGTCGGCGCCCAAGTCGAGGGCCTTTACCGCCTGTTTCGGCGTGTTGCATGAGTATGTTAATACTGAATAACCGCCGGACCTGGCTTTATCGATGAAGCCGCCTGAAAGGTTTGCTATCGGGAGGCAGAGTCCGTGAATGTAAGAAGGATAAGACGCCTGAGTCAAAGAAGCTCCGGAAAGATTAAAAACATATTTATATGCCTGTGCCTTGCCGTAGGCAAATTCGAGCAATTTCGGGTTGAAACAAAGGATATAAATACTTCCTGAATGCTTATGCGGCACCTTCTTTTTTATGATCTCCAAAACTTTTAGTGTAAGAATCCTGGATGTTTCCGACAGGGAATATTCTTCATCGGATTTGATTTCAATAAAAAGGCGGGTTCTTCTGCAGTAGATATCGATTGCCTTCTCAAATGTCAGAATTCTTTCTTTCGAATAGTTTTTGGAAAACCAGCTCCCCCAGTCTGAATCGGCGAGTTCGTTAAAGAAGCAGGATTCAATTTTCCTGTGCGATCCTGTGATCCGCGACAGCGTTTTATCATGATGTATTACCGGGATTCCTTCGCGGGTGGATCTGACATCGAATTCAACCCCGTCAACAGGATATTTCAGTGCAGCGTCAAAAGCCGAGCGGGTATTTTCAGGCGCTTCCTCTTTTGCGCCCCTGTGCGCGACAATCAGTGACTTTTTCCTGCCGGTGATGGACTTTTTCATTTCCGCTCCTTCGCGCTATTCGCGGCCTTCATGGTAAAAGAATGCACTTTTTACAGAACTGTTATATACATATCATGTAATTTAATCATTGTCACTATCCTTGAGATTAACATTGCCGGTAAGGTTAATATGCAGAGGCCTTTTGTTGTCCTGCGCAAGATACGTCGTTGTCGTGGGAAATGCGAATTCGATTCCCTCGGCTTCAAATGCTCTCATGATTTTAAGATTCACCTTTTCGCAAAAGGCTTTGAATTTCCAGTCATCGGGGGGTGAATACCAGTATATCATCATTATATTGAGAGATACATCATTGAATTCATCGAAAAAACCCCTCGGTGGATAATCTGGGAGCATCCCCTCGTGATTTGCAAGAATCTCTTTTATGAGTAAAACCGCACGTTCGACTTTATCGGGCGGGGTATCGCAGGTGATCGTAATATTGGCAGACCTGCGTATGAAAGACCTGTTATCGATATTTTTTATGTTTCCGACTGCTATTTTTTCATTAGGAATGGTGACTATATGGCCATCTATAGTGCTTATTCTCGTTGACCTGAAACCAATCTTCTCAACAGTTCCTTTAAACTCCTCTACCTGTACGAGCTGGCCTATTCCAAACGGCTTGTCGAGCATTATCATGATGCTCCCGAAGAAATTTTTCAATGTATCCTGGGCTGCAAGGGCGACGGCCAGCCCTCCGATTCCAAGGCCTGCCAGGAGTGTGCTCATAGGTTTTCCGAAGATAACCTGTATAAGATAAACCGTTCCGAAAACGATAACGAGCACCCTTGCAATGATGCGGAACATCTGAACAAAGGAAAGATCAAGCTGTGTATTTTTCCTGCCTGCGTACTCCGTTATCTGGTAAACCCCAACGTCAACGAGGCTGTACAGGAATAAAACAACTGCAATTGTTGTAATGATTCCCTCTGAATGTTCCGCAATTCTTTCAATGGAAGGAGGAAGCGAAAGTATCTTCATGGTGATAAGAAGTGCAAATGCGGCAAAAAGAAGCCTTGCCGGCCATATCGTCGATTTAAGGATAATGCAGAACCTCTTTTCCCCTTCCGAGTCCTTAATGCTTGCAATGATGCCAGAAAAAAACCTGTCCGTCTGTCCGGCAACAACAAAGATGATGTAAACCGCGACAGTCGACATGAGGTACGGCCATAAAAAATGACCTGAAACCGTTTCCGGAAGCATAGATTTGTGAAACCATAAAAATCCGGCAATAACAAAGATAAATATGGAAATTTTAAGATTTCTTTTGAGTTTATGGAGGGTCTCTTCCGGGAACTGGCTTCTGAACCCTTCAGGCAACAGCAGGCGCAGCCTGTCAAGCAGGCTTATCCCTTCGTAGAAGAGAAGAATTATTGATATGGCCAGCAGGAACAGCTCAATAATCCTTACAATTGTTTGCTGATCATGTGAAAAAATGAAAAGGGGTTCGAACAGCCTGATGATCAGCGCAATAAAAGCAAGCCTTACTGACGGCCTGAAAAGAGAAAGATTCCAGTTTTCGGGGCTGCAGCCCTTTTTCCTGATAAATTCCGTGAATCGTGTTTTAATGAATCGGAAGAAGATTTCAAATAACGTTACTCCCGCCGCCATGAAAATCAGAAAGACGCCAAATCTCCATGGTTCATTAATATTCCGGAAGCTTATGATTGCCCCGGTTATTCTTTCGAAAAGATCGATACTATCCATAAACATCACCTTTGAATATTTCGTAAGAAGCTAATATTATGCCATTTTGCGGCAGCATATTTCTGACGGCAAAGTAAAAAGCTCATTATGCAAGGCGCACGAATCTTGAGGAATGAAACGTACTAACTGGTACGCTGCAATGAGGAAAGATGAAGTGCAACTTAAGCAGAATGACTTATTAAGAAGCCGTCAAGATTATTAAAAATAAAAATGTATACCGAGTCCGGCATACTCTATAGTCCGGTTATAAAACTGTCCGTGAGGCGAATGGCCGCTGAAGTATTCGAGCATGAGCTGAACCTTGCGGTTTTTTGATTCGACATTTTCAAGCTGTAAACCCAGTCTTGCCGATATGTCTGCATCCCAGTCGTTTTCCTCCCAGGTTTTCAGATCAACTGCGGCTATGGGCCTCACCCTGTTTGACAGAAATGTTCCGGGGCTTCTGTATTCCATACCGAACTGCGCAGAAAGAGGATCTATACCGGAGGGTTCCTTGTGAATAATATACCCCGTACCTGCATACACCCTGAAGGCCTTGTCGATGTCATAGGAGAATTTGACGTCTATGCCCTCGTAGCTCAAATTTACCCTGTCAATTTTATTATATAAAAGATATTCATCCCCGAGGTGAGAGCTCTGGTGGAAGATTCTGAAAAGTCCAGAGAAGTTCTCCTTCCTGCATGCCAGCGGTATTCCTACCCAGTAATCGGCATTTACCAGGTCCATCGAGTCTGCATCAAGGTTGAAGAAGGCAAAGACGGCTGCCTGTATTCCGGTGATCCATCGCCATCCGAAAGCATTTCCGCTGTATAAGGGAAATGTCTCGCCGAAGCTTGTTGCGCCGACATTATTCAGTTCATCATCGTTTATGTAACTCTGGTATGCGACCGAGAAATGCGGCCAGCGAGGGTCGGCCATAAGAGGATTAAACAGAGTTTCGTCAGGAAGGATGATGTTTTTGTCATTATTGTTATCTTTCGCGGATTCAGCGGCTGAAACAGAACAGGCTGCAAGCAGGATCAAAATAGTCAAAATACTGAAGTAATTATGCTTTTTCATATCTATGGGTTCCTTTTGACGTTATAATGCTTTTCTGCTTTTCCTTTTTTATAACATCTTTTTCAATATAAATTTTATCTTTTGTAAAGGGATCCATACCAGTATAATACATAAGCGTGGAATAGGTGGAAGGTGAAGGAGTGAAAATCTGGACCTGCTCCGGGTTAATCTTTAAATTACGGGAAATAAACGACTTGAGTTTTTTCATATCCTCTTCTTTGCATCCGGGATGAGCCGCCATAAAATAATATGTCAGGTATTGCTCTTTCCCGGCCTCTTTTGTGAGCCTGTTAAAAAGGTCAACGAATTCAAGAAGCGGTTTTGTTCCGGGTTTTCCCATTTTTTGCAGGACTTTTTCTTCGGTATGTTCGGGGGCTATTTTAAGCTGGCCGGACACGTGATGCCGCACGATCTCTTTTAAATATTTTTCTCCCCGTGTTTTGTCCGAAAGGAGAAGATCATACCTTATGCCTGATGATATGAATATTTTCTTTATTCCCTTTATTTTTCTCAGATTCGCAAGCAGTGATATCTGCCTGCCGTGATCCGGTTTTAATTTAGGGCAGACTTTCGGATGGATGCATCGTCTATCGGCACAGCTTCCGCCGGAGAGCTTTTTTTCACATTCAAATCCGTACATGTTCGCCGTGGGTCCTCCGACGTCAAGGATATATCCCTTGAAATCAGGATGTGATGCCATGCGCTTTGCCTCACTGATGATTGATTCTTCACTTCGCCAGCTGACGGTTCTTCCTTCATGGACGGATATGGCGCAGAAATTACATTCACCGTAGCATCCCCGGTGGGTTGATATGGAAAATTTAATTGTTTCAAGAGCTCTTGCCCGGCCTTCATTTTTATGAAAAGGATGGAGATCTCTTTCAAAATCCATGTCATAAATTTCATCAAGTTCTACGGTTGAAAGACATGACGCCGGAGGATTGTGAATAAGATACCTGTTGTCGTGCCTGAGACACAAGCCCTTTGCCGTAACAGGATCATTGTTCCTGTAAAAAATGTTGAACATATCAATAAATGCGGTTTTCTCTTTCAGCAAAACCTCATACGAAGGCAGCTCTATATACCCTTCCGGTTTTTCCTTTCCGGCATAGCAGATACCCGGAAGATCCCTTGTTTCTTTTCCGCTTTTCATTTTTTTCGCAAGTTCAACTGCTGTTTTTTCACCCATGCCGTAAATGATATAATCCGCTTTTGCATCGAATAATATCGACCTGCGGAGATGGTCAGTCCGGGAATCGTAATGAGGAATTCTTCGTAAACTGGCTTCCATGCCTCCCAAAACAAGCGGCTTTGTGTTTTTGAAATATTTTCTTATAAGATTTGAGTATGCAATGACCGCCCGGTCAGGGCGGCGGATATTGTCGCCTCCCGCAGTATAATCATCATTCATTCTTCTCCTGTTCGAGGCCGTATAATTTGCAACAATCGAATCAATGCATCCGCCCGTGATGCCCCAGAAGAGCCCCGGTTCGCCAAGCCTGCAGATGTCGGTTCCCGAATTAATATCAGGCTGCCCTATTATTCCTGTCCTGAATCCCTCTTTGATAAGGAGTTTCCCTATGACCGAAACTCCGACAAAAGGACTGTCGATGTAGCTGTCTCCTGTTAAGAGAATAACATCGAGCGACTCCCAGCCCAGTTTTCTGATTTCTTCTTTTGTTGTCGGTATAAACATGTAAATAAGGTTTCCGGTTTATGGTAATAAGGGCTCAAGGATTCAAGTGATAAAAAACCGGATATCGAATTTCGAATATCGGACATCGAACTTCGGTTTACGCTTCACGTTCTTTTCCCTGATCACAGATCACTGATGACTGATCACAGATAACTGATCACTGATTTTCCCTCACACCTCACGATTTGTGCTTTACGACTCTGTGCTTTGCCACACGGTTTGAACTCTTCACGGCAATTGCATCATATCTGCATTGCATATTAAAATCAAATATATATGGGAATCTTTGTTAAACAGGCATCAGAAATCGCAGACAAAAAACCCTGAATATTGATTTTATTTTTCATATTTGCTATTGTCCACAAAAATAAACAGGCGAGAGGCAACAGGTTGCAGGCAGCAGGGAAGAGTGAAAAGAAAGGGTTCAAGGATTCAAGGAGTCAAGGGTTCGAGGAATAAAATATCGAATAGAATTATGAACCAGGAACCAAAAACCGGAAATCGGTCATCTCTTGGCAGGTGAGGCTGATATATTATGCCCCAGTGTGTTTTACTTAATTCGGATTACACATTCCTTAATCTTGTAAACTGGAGAAGAGCGGTCTGCCTTCTTTCAAAGGGAAAGGTTGAGGTCCTTTCATATTCCGAGACCTTTATAAAAACTTCCGGCGGGGTCCTTATGAAAATTCCCGCTGTCATGAAGCTGATAAAACTAATCAGGACCATATTCAGAAGCAGGGTCCCTTTCAGCAAGAAAAATGTTCTCATAAGAGACGGGTTCAAATGCGCTTATTGCGGCACGGAGAAGGAGAAACTGACAATCGACCATATTGTGCCGAGGTCTAAAGGCGGGGAGACGACTTTTGAAAATTGTGTGGCCGCCTGCAGAGCATGCAATAATCACAAGGGATCGAGAACACCGAGGGAAATACGGAAGCATCTCCGTGTAAAACCATACCAGCCGACAATCTCAGAGTTTATAAGGCTTAAGGTTCAGAAGCTCGGAATAAACAATGTATTAAAAGATCTGGGTATATTCTGATTTCATAAAAGGCAGCAAACAGGACAAAGGAGGATAAGAATGGCTAAAGCAATGGACAGAAAAAAAGAGCAAAAAAAGAAGCCGGCTAAATCGATAAAGGAAAAACGGCAGGAAAAGAAGGATAAGAAGAAAGAAAAATAGGAAGATTTCGCCTGTGGCGGAAAGAAAGGGTTACAGCATTATATCTACTGTAACCCTTTTGTTTTTTTTATTAAAACCTGCTGCTCCATGGCGGTTGTAAGAATAATGTTCCGATTTGGAGCTGTCAATTTGTTTGCATATGCGCACATATCCAAACGGAACGTATTTACGGCGATTACCATAAGAAAGAAGATAGGATTTGGTTTAACTGAAGTCAATCGTACTTGATTCGGGATATTAAATGGAAATTCCAAATAAGAGTGTGGGCATTCTTGCAATGGCAGCCACAGCGTTTCTCTGGAGCCTCGCAGGATTGTTTATAAAAGTAATCGACTGGAACCCGATTGCGATAGCAGGCATGCGCAGTTTCGTCGCATCAATCGTTATTCTCGTCTATTTAAAGCGACCCGTTATTCATCTTTCTTTTCCGCAGATTGCCGCTGCAATAGCTAATGCGGCCACCATGCTGCTGTTTGTTTCAGCCAATAAAACCACAACTGCGGCTAATGCGATCATTCTGCAGTATATAGCGCCTGTTTTAACCGCCTTTACCGGAGCCATCATGCTGAAGGAGCGCACCCGGATTGAACATTATGCCGCAATTCCGGTTGTAGCGGCAGGTATGATCGTAATGTTTTTTGATGAACTTGGCGGCGGAAAATTGTTCGGTAATATTCTTGCAGTAATGTCGGCCGTCACGTTCAGTTTTTATTTTGTATTCATGCGCATGCAAAAAGACGGTTCGCCGCTCGAATCTATCCTTCTGTCCCACTGGCTCACTGCCGGGATATGCATCGTGATATCATTTTTTCTTCCGGCGCCGCATATATCAACCAAGGCTCTACTCGCAATCGCGGTGCTGGGTGTGGTTCAGGTCGGCGTGTCGTCGATTCTGTTTTCCATCGCGATTAAACGTGTCTCCGCGGTTTCAGCGATTCTTGTCGCAGTCATAGAACCGGTATTCAACCCGATATGGGTATTCTTTGCGATAGGAGAGGCTCCCGGCACATACGCGCTTGCAGGCGGCGGAATCATTGTCCTTGCAGTAACAGCAGCCTCCATCATCACGGCACACCGGAGGGAGTAAGCTGCGGAGGACGTCAAAATTATGAAATTAGCAACAATTTACAGCGGGGTGATGATGAGCCTTTTTTTCCTGGCTTTTTTCCTTATATATGGCGGCGCCCATCTCTATGTTTTCAGCAAGGTGAAAGCGGCGCTCTCCCCGGGGATTCCGGCCTCACTTTTTCTGGCCCTCTTTCTCTTTCTGATGGTTGTTACACCGGTGCAGGTCAGGGTGCTGGAAAACAGGGGCCTCGAAACTTTTGCGCGCTTTATGGCCTATACCGGCTACCTCTGGATGGGATTCATCTTCCTCTTCTTCACCGCTTCGCTGGCCATTGACATATACCACGGGCTTCTTCGTTTAGCAGGATTTATATTCCACTGGAATTATTCAGCGCTCTTTTGCGATAAACGCACCGCTTTAATCCTGTCTGTTGCCTGGGCAGCGGCAGCTGGTGTGTACGGCTATTTCGAAGCGCGTGACATAAGGATCGAACGGGTTGTCATAAACACTCCTAAAATTTCGCGCGCAGCAGGGAAGATCACCATAGTCCAGATATCTGACGTGCATCTCGGACTGATAGTCAGGGGAGAGCGTTTGAAGAGGATTATTGCAGAGATCAGGAGAGCTTCGCCCCATCTTCTTATTTCCACCGGGGACCTTGTGGATGGGCAGATCAACCGTATGACAGGGCTTGCTGAACTCCTGCAGGATATTCGTCCTGAATTAGGCAAGTTTGCCGTGACCGGCAATCATGAGGTGTATGCGGGACTGGACCAGGCCATCGGTTTTACCGAACGGGCGGGTTTTAGGGTGCTTCGCAATGAAGGGATAACGGCTGGCGGACTGATAAATGTCGTGGGGATTGATGATCCTGCGATTGGGAAGATCGCCGGTTTCAGGCCGGTCCCGGAAAAAAGCCTTTTGCTGAAAGTACCGCCGGACAGGTTTACCCTGCTTCTCAAGCACCGCCCGTCCGTTGACCCGGAGAGCCTGGGCCACTTCGATCTCCAGCTTTCAGGACATGTCCACAAAGGGCAGATATTCCCTTTTAACCTTCTGACCTTTGTTTTTTATCCAGTAAGGACAGGTTTTGCGCAGTATCCCCGAAACTCCTCTCTCTATGTGAGCAGGGGGACCGGCACGTGGGGGCCTCCTATCCGTTTGATGTCTCCTCCTGAAGTAACGGTAATCGAACTGATACATTCCGGTAAGGGCAAGTAAACAGACTGGTTATCCTGCGCGTGCAAAACAGGTCTAAGTCAAACTTGACGCAGGTTTCTTCTCTACAGGCTATACTTCGGATATACATTGGAGGTGCAGATACGGTCACGAAAATTCAAAAAGGGTGGAACAGCCCCGTGTAACCTGATTTATCATGGTTGAACAGGTGAAGTCCATTGATTTTAGCGTATGTGAAGCCAGGCAGATCGGGAAAGCTTCAGAGGAGGTAATTGATGCGGTTCTGTCCATACTTGATGCCTGTATATATTAAAGACCGAACCCCTGTTGTCTCTTTACATTCCTTAGGCTGTCTTTATTTTTTTATTGGTGATCCAGAAAGCCAAAACTGTACCGGCCGTCAAAACTGAAATCAGCAGATAGAGGGTGAGCAGGCCCGAACCGGCAAGTACGGTGGTTGCCATCAGAGGGCCTGAGGCATTTCCGGCGAAGCGCGCCGAATTGAGAAAGCCAATCCCTGTCCCGCCCAGGCCGGATGCGAAATTGGCCATAACCAGGGGAAGGACGGCGGCGATGGCGCCGGTCTGGAGCATCCGGATTACTGTAAAACTGACGACTCCCCTGGAGACGAACAGCAGGGCCTGCAGAATGGCTGCGGTAAGGCACACTCCGACAATCGTCCTGACTATTTTTGTCCCGTGTGTCAGGCGGCTGATCAGATAGCTGCCGGCGATTGCCGTTGCTGTATAGCCCATCATGATGAACCCCGCCGATTTCAGGGCTTTTTCACCCGACAGTCCGAACCCATCAAGGATATGGGGCAGGATGCTCGGCAGAAAGGTCAGGTGGATCGCTGCGATGAGGATCAGAGCCCATCCCCACAGGACGCCCCTGCCCAGGGGGATCTTCTCGCTCTGGTACGTCTGCTTCTTGCCCATATCGGCTACGTAGATATGGCATAGCAGAAGGGTAACTCCGGACAAAACAAAAGAGAATACGAAAGGACTCCGGTATCCTATATGTGCAGCCAGATATGCTCCGACGGGAGGTCCCAGCAATTGACCGGCGGTCATGGAATTCTGGTACAGGCTCAGGTTTCCGGCCAGCCGTTCACGGGACGATATTTCTGAAATCATGAAGAGCCCGATGGTGGAAGCGCCGCCGAGACCCCCTTGGATCAGGCGTAATCCCAGGAGCAGAGGGAGGTTGGCCGTAAATCCCATGAGAAGGAAGATGATAGCGTTGAAGAAAAAGGCCCATTGGAAGAGAGCCTTGGGACGGATCGTTGCGGTCAAACCTCCCCAGAAAGGTGCAGCCAACGCGGCGATGAATGAATTGAGCCCCATGATCAGGCCGGTCCAGAGAATCGTTTCATGGGCGGTGTATGGACTGACCCGGATTATGTAAAATGGCATGAACGACATGACTACATTGAAGCAGAACGCAAGGCCGAACTGGGACATGGCAATTGAAAATACGCCTTTGAAATCGTCGGGTGCGGATATGTTGCTTTTCAAAAATGGTCTCCTTTAATGTTGCCGACTCCTTATCAGAATAGTTTCCCCAGGTTCAAGAGAAAACCATTCGGTTAAAATAACTTCCCACAACATTTTTTTTATGATCCGGCGCACCCATACAAGACTTCGGGCGGGAATCATTTATGTTCCTTGCGCATTTCTGATGGAGAGTTTTAGATAACCATTATAATTCATTGACAAACCATGAGTAACGTGGTCTTTTAAGTCCGCATTTCAGCAGACCCGTCAAAATTCTTATGCGTTCTTTTTGACGCATTATATATACACAACCATCATCACCGTAACAACGGCGTGTTTACGGATAAAAACCGAAATTCCGCGTATTACGCGGTTCAACCATCGCATGCAGCCGATTTTTTTCATCTCGGGAAGTGATTGGACGATGGCATCTCATTAAAAGTAATGATAGAGAGGGTGTCAAACCCCACATGCACCATCTGACATGGATTTAGAGTTATGAACGTTCTGCACGAACGTTATATATGCCCCTAATCGGGAGAAGCCCCTTTTATTGTTTTAAACAAATCCTGTGTCAGGCATAGGGTTAAAACTTTAACAAACGTTCCTGAAGGCACGCTTTGAACCGAAACGCGAGCGCATTCTCCGACCGCTCTGCGGCGGAGAGCTTCAACAGCGGCCTGCGGCCGCAATTTAAAAGCCACCCGCTATGCGGAGGTAGTTTACTTAATTCCTGCAACATTTTTACAATGAGGCTGTGCAAATGAAGAAGGAGATGAAAGCCCTTTTTGTGTCACTCTTTTTGGTTTATTTCTTATACTGCACACCGGCCGCAGCAACCGAAGCAATACTTAAGCCGGCGGAGCCGGAACCAAAATATACCAATTCTATCGGAATGACATTTGTTTATATCAGGCCCGGGACATTCATTATGGGATCGCCGGCAGATGAACCGGGGCGGGATAGCGATGAGACACAGCACAAGGTGACCCTTACCAAAGGGTTTTACATGGGGGAGACTGAAGTTACGGTTGGCCAGTGGCGGGCCTTTTCGAAGGATTCAGGATATAAGACCGAAGCCGAAACTAGCGGTGGCACGCATTTCTGGGAAAGGATATGGGTGAAGAAGGCAGGTATCTATTGGGACAACCCGGATTTAGTTCAGTCTGAAAACCATCCTGTAACGTGCTTGTCATGGAACGATGTTCAGGAGTTTATCAGGTGGCTTAACCGGAAAGAGGGTGCAAGCAGGTACCGCCTTCCAACTGAAGCCGAGTGGGAATATGCGGCAAGGGCTGGAACTGCAACTCCTTTCAGTACGGGAAAATGTCTTTCAACCGACCATGCTAATTATGACGGGAGTAAACCTCTTGCAGGCTGCTCAAGAGGATCGTACAGGGAAACAACAGTTAGGACGGGGGCTTTCGCTCCGAACAAATTGGGGCTGTACGACATGCACGGGAATGTGTGGGAATGGTGCCAGGACTGGTACGGAAATTATCCCCCGGACAGTATTACCGATCCTGCTGGTCCTTCCTCGGGTTCGAGGCGGGTGATTCGGAGCGGCAGTTGGTATTTCTTTGAAAGGCGCTGCCGTTCAGCGGATCGCTTCGATATCACCCAGAACCGTAGGAGCAACAATGTGGGCTTCCGGCTTTGCAGGATGCCTTAAGTTTTGGGGGACAAATAAAGAATAACGTACATCAAAGTAGATTCCTGAGAAATAAGTACCTTTTTTATAAATCGTTATATCAAATAAAGTTCAGCAACTCTTTTTAACTGAAGCAAATCATATTTTATTCAAATGTACTTCGAGTATATTTAAATATTGAAGCTCTCCGTAGCAAGCTACGGAGAATCTTCGACCGTAAGGACTATTTATCTTTTTATAATTCGCTCACTAACCCCGCAGTAAGCGACGGGGAATGCGTTCGCTGTTGCGGTTCAAAAAAGATGTTTAAAAGACGCTGCAATTCCTTGCCTTAACATCCGGTATGGGCTTTTGCCCATCTCTTAATATTGCTTGCTGTGACTTTACAAACTATCGCAAAACAAATTTTGACAGCTCTGCGTACTTGCAATCTGCCTATTCCATGTGCTCGATTGAGTTCAGATATCGTTGCTTCAATCACGAATCGAATAATGTAAATATCTTTCCACGCGGTGTTCTGCTGGATTGAATACATCCGATCCCTTAAACAAAGCTCCGGTGTTATTTCTAAACGAAATTGGCCGATCGTTATCCTGCGGCAGGCACCAGGGATCACGATGATTGGGAGCTCGAACCGGACATTTATAAAGAATGCCGCAGGATCGGCAAATATCTCCATCAAAAACGGCATGAAGAGACCGCCTGGTTGTAGCGAATAGGGGGTACATCAAAGTATAAGTTCAGCAGGTGAAACAGGATTTTCTGTTTTTGATAAGTAAATCTGACTGTTATTTGAGTGACTGCCACGAAATGGCCGGTCAATCGATCTGAATAATGTTCCGGCAGACGACGAACAGCTTCAATTTATTGGTACGCCCGGCAAGACTCGAACTTGCGACCTACGGATTCGAAGTCTGACAATGTTCTATGTAATATCAATAAGTTAAGATACTTAGCTTAATGGATTATAATGGATTGATCGAAATCGTAATGGGCTTTTGCACCCTATATGCACCCTGAAAGTAAAATTAGGGGATTGAGGGAGGTTGACATACTCGATAAATTTCTCAGGTTGCAGACACGCCTATCTCCCTATATCCCCGTTCTATGCCCGGAAACGTAATTGATTCAAATGCATCAGAAATTAAGCCAAAGAGGTAGCAAAGATGGAAGGAGACCAAGGGTTGACAGGTTGGTTGACAGGTTGGAAAAGTATAGGAAAATACATCGGTAAATCAGCAAAAACCGCTCGAAATTATGCGAAATACAACGGGATGCCATTTTTTCGTGATCCCGGAGGAAGGCCAATTGCAAAACCGGCTATGATCGACGAGTATATCCTTGACCTGAACAAAGGCTGTTACCATCGCGGGAAAAAGCCTTGGCAAGATGAGGGTGTTGATAATGCAATATGTTATGCGGAGGAGAAGGAAAAGGCGCAAGCGGACTTCGATAAGCAGCTTCTTGAAGCGCAGCGTCCGACAAGGAGTCGGTTTTAGGCAATGGGGACTGTGGACATCAATGAGCAGTCTGGGATTGCCTGTTGGTCCTGCCGCCTGGAAAATTAATGCCCAATTTTTGGTATAAATTTTCCTGTTCTTGGGTCAACATAGCCTGCACCTACATCAGGCAAAAAAGTTCCCGTTTTTGGTTCTATTATGCCACCAGCCCCTGGTGGATAATACTCACCCGTTCGAATATTTATTGCGCCTTTAGGAAGAAGTGGGGCTTCTGTTTTAGCTTTCATCTCTCTTTGTTGCCGCTTCATTTCATCTTCCATCTCATCTTGTTGATTACCGCTGGGTGTCGATCTTTGTTTCCGAAGCTGCGCCTTATGGAGTTCAACGGCTTGATTCATAGCATGTTTTTTCATTCCCGCTCTTTCATCATTGCCGGTTAAACCTGAAATCGTCCGATATAGTTTGCTAAGAGAATCAACGTCCTGTTCGTTTGTTTCAGATGGTGATGGTTCACGGTATGAATCTATTTTCTTGGCTTTTGCTTTATACTCATCTGGAATTTGCATGTTTGTTACAATAGTTCTGCCATCTTTATCAGTATATGTATAAATTTCTCCTGCCTGAGTCCCCTGTGGATAAATAAGGGAAAAGGCCATTAGGAAAATTGTTATGATAAATATGGGATTTAAATTCTTCATTTTATTATCCCCTGTTTAGCGCTGCTCGCCGGGTGACATCTGCTGCTTTGGCACAGGAATGACAGAACAGCCAGAACGTTTGAGTGATCTGACCTCAAAGAATACCAGAATACGCCAATGCCAGCAAGAAAAGGAGCCACATCATCGACTTTACCAGTAAACGTGAATTTTTCATCACTTATTCATCCGATATTGTTTTCTCCAACTACGGCATCAATTCCGAGAACCTCATAATACTTTCTTATTTCTTCATTCATGGCAATTCTTCAGAAACACAAAACCCCGCTCTATCCTTGAGAAACGGGGTTTCATTAATCAGTCCATAACACCCTCATGTAAGGTTGAATGGTTCAGGAATTTTATTTGCTTATAATAGATATACCTTTTTCAGCTATCACGATTTAAATTAGAAATCTACTATTAAAGCGAAAATCGATAGTTGGTTGCTTTCTATCTGTGCGTATTTACTTGGTCTATGAAGCCAGTTTTTCCCACAAACATAGGGAATGAACCCGTGTAGAGTATGCAACGCGTTGCGCAGTTTGTGACAATATTTGTAAACCATTCCCGACATTGGTTGCGCACCGCGCAGGCGCGTGTGGGATATTGAGTGCCATATTTATGGGGTTTCTTTGCTCCCGTAATAAAACTCGCTGCGAAATATCCAAGACGCTGGCAAAACCCAGTTGCAGGAATTTTTCACACTCCACCTACATACTAAATAGAGTCAAAGAATTTAAATTCTGTTTATTATCAATAGAAATATGCGATAGTCACTCACCAAATTCGACTACACGCTTCTGATGACAGGAATGGCAGAAATGCCGGCGCTTGCATGAAAACGGCAGGAGATATTCATGCCCGCAATCACAGCATCGCACCCGGGCAAACCCGAGATGCAGATCACCGCAGTCCAGATAACGGTAAATCAATCACGTCCCGGACATAGGGCCTGAAAAAGCCGTATCGCCTCTCATAGCGATCGTCCTATGCCATTTCAAGGTCTTCGAAATGATTTTGTACGCATTGGAAGTAATGGGTCTTCCGCGGATAACGGGGCTCATAGATATCGAATAATTTTTGGGCAGGGAAAATCAGTCTTTTGAACATGCCTATAATGCTCATTGCAAATCAGATTCCACGGGATGATTCAATTAAAATAAGTGTTTCTTCACTATGCGACGTCTCTGAGCGGACAATAATCTTCTGCTTTACAGGTCCTACACCTGGGCGATAATATTCCAACTCCGATAGACGATACCCAGCAATACTAGTTCCCTTATCTGGCCATGAAACCCAATATGTCCCGGGCTCTGTGTTGGAAATCGAAATCGAAAATGTTCCCGCAGGCCCAAACCAATCTGTCTTAGACGCCCCATAAAAAAATGACCCTCCCTTCCATGTTCCATTCTGAGCATCAAAGATTAGATAAACCCCATCATCCCTATATCCGTAGATTTGGTTGTTATATGACGCTACATATAACCACGGAAACGTCACATACTTGGCATCGCCGGTTAGTTCGGTTGTGATCTGATAAAATGTGATATCCATGATTGTTCGAGGCTGTCCAAGGGATATGCGAACCGTGCCAGTCCTCGTAGTCGTATCCCATGAATACAAACCTGTAAAGAAATTACGAACCAATCCCCTATGCGTGTATACATCTTTCCATTCATAAAGCCAGTAATCACCTTGCTTAAACTGCAAATCAAATCCTGTAAATACCGGCTGAGAACCCCCTCCACCGGTTCCGTCTCCGGCAAGCCCAGGCAGCGCATCAAGCATCATGCCGTCTGAGGTGCCATTTAGCTGAAAACCCACAACATTCCTGTCCGATGAGTAGGCAATATAGGTGGCGCCGCTAATATCCTGCGTGAAGATATTTTCCGCTATATTAACCACCTTGGCATAGCCACCGACAGGTAGCACCTGGGTGGCCACCACAGTTCCACTGTCGTTATAGGCGGTCAAGGTAACGGATGCCACGCCGGCTTCCGTATTGACAAAGGAAATACCGGTCCAACCGTTCTTCTCAATCTTGGCAAAAACACCTGTCTTTGCAGCGCTTCCTGCATAGGCCGCTAACTGCTTGCCGTCATAGGTGGCAAAAAGCTCAAAGCCGGTGAGGGGCTGCGTGGAAGCTATCTTGAACCACTCAGTCTGAGCAGGAAGGCCGAGGTTGGAAACCACTCCGACATATTTTTCCTTTCCAGCTATAGGAAGAGTTGCGGGAGAAAGCGGGGTACCCTGAGCGTTGTAGGGCGTAATGGTTATAGTCCCTGCAGAATCAGACGGGTTATAAGCCACAATGCCGGTCCACCAGGTATCATTACTGGCCACGTGGGGGTAGTATATGGTCGATGCGGTATCGTCGGTAAGGAGGATTCCGTCAAGCTGATTGCCACCTCCGATACTGCCGAATAGCTCCAGACCTATGACGCCGCTTGCGTTTGAGATCACCGCCGATTGAATGTCCGGCTGAGGTTGGTTATTGAACAGGCTCACAATGTCGAAGGCCCTGTGTTCGTTGGCATTGAGTGTGAATTGCCTGCTCTGGCCATTGCTAAAGGTAATGGTCAGTTGTTTTGGTGCTAAGGTTGTGTTCACCAGGCTTATCTCGGTCCACCAGTCAGCGCTTGAGGCTATGTGTGGGACATAGATGTCCGAGGTGTTCACCTCTTTAATCGCAGGGATTGCCGCTCTATATACCCCTTCCTGATAAAACTTCGTGTAGCCCTGGACCGTATCGGAGTCTTTGTCAAAGATGATGTAGCCTATGTTTGTGTGGTTTGTAAACTCATCTGCAACGATGATCTGTCTCCGGCCACGGGCAGGAAGAGTGACATCCTTGGTTTCTACGAGCTGACCTCCGTTGCTTAAGGCCCTCAGGGTACCGGTGACTGTTAGCTCGGAACTGGTATTTATTATGGCTATCTCAGTTTGCCAGGGATTGCTTGTGGCTATGTGGGGAAAGTAAAGAGGCGCAGCGTACGCCGACACGGCGACCAGCAGGGTCATGGAAAGTAGCAAGGATGCAAGAATCAATTTTTTAATGGTCATTCTCATTATTCTCCTTCATATTCGTTGTACGAGTCGAATAGAACGGTTTCTTACGATTGAACTTCATAAACACATCAACCCCGCTCTGTTTTGAGAAACGGGGTTTTAGTAATCAGTCCATAACACCCTCATGTACGGTTGAATGGTTCAGGAATTTTAATCTCTGAAATTATTTATGTTTTCAAGATATAATGATTTGAATTAATAGTCAACAGTTTGTAAATATCTGTCCGTCACAAAGATTAACTACACCTCAAACATTTTCAAACCACACCCCATTCCCATCCGCAGTCAGTTTCTAAACCGCACCCCAGTTCGTTTCCTGTAATAAAACCTTTCCAATCATCGGTTCATCTCAGAACAATATTATAGGGATAGGTAATTATTAAAATCAATTTCATAAAAGGAGGTAATGCCATGAAGAAGAAACTCTATACCAGACCGGTATCTATTGTGATGCCTGAGAAGATGTATGAACAGATTTCAGTGCTCACAGATCAGCAGGAGATCAGTGTATCCGATTACATCCGGGAAGCAATTCAAGAAAAACTGTCAAACGAAATAGCAGCAAACAAGGAGGAATAGACCATGAGAAAAAGAATTTTACACACATCTATAAATTTACTCATAGAGCCGGAAATGTATCAACGGCTTAAATTAAGCGCCAGTGTGAAAAAGACTCCCATGTCCAAGATAATTCGTGATGGCATCAATCTCATTCTAAACAAGATCGACAAAGAGAACAACGCGGTAATGGGAGGGCAAGAATAATGAACGCCCGAACTACCAATAACCTGTTACTGCATCTCAAAGTGCAATGGAAAAAATATCTCACCAAAAAAGAAGTCAGGAAGATTATTCGGGTATGTAATATCGATGCTCATGAGATATCGGAGATTAAATCCATACAGATCGTCAATAACAAAGAGCTTACATCCAAGGTTCATGTAAAGACTCGTAATAAGGAAGGCAAAATCAAGGAGAATATTATCCTTATCAGTTTCAGACTGGGACCACCCACCTGGGAACAATTTATCAGAACGACATATCGCAGTGGATCAAATGCCGGGATACGGATTATTATTTATGAGGGCAATGTTTCCTGTATAGGAGAGTTAGTCGATAACAACAATAATTGCGATTTAAAAACATATCTGATTGAAGCAAAAGGGTTGATACAGCGCATATTTGAAGGAAAGGCATCTCAAATAATATACATTTATGAAAACGGACCCGTCTTAAATGATCATCCTGCAGAACCATTACCATCAATGAGGCAAGTTCAGGAATTGGAATTCTGGACCTGCTACTATTTACCGGCATGGAACGAACCTTTTGATAAACCGATGGGACTTCATGATAATCATGAGAAATGGGACAAGGTATACAAAGATTTATCATTACCTGTGATCTGGAATGACGACGGGTTACATCTTAATCTGACTGGTGATCCGAATAGTGAGCTTATCAAGCTGATATGGGAAAATAAGCTTGGGGCAATAAAGAAAGAATACCCGGAGGCAAAAATTAAATTAATGGAAGCACCCGGAACACCCTATGGCATATCGATTAGAATTTCAGACCTTCCCATGAATAGCCTGATTAAAATGGGACCTAAGAAAAAGAATCATTATGCCGAATTTATCCGTGATGCAGAGCATAGCTTTATGCATTTTATAGATAATATACTGATTGATCTGAAAAATATGGGGAAGTTTATAAAGTAATAAAACAATAATCAAAAGCAATATTATCGGCTGCCTTGGAAATCTATTAATCCTGGCGGCCTTACTATTTTTAGGAGGAACATTAAAATGATTACAGAAAAATTACAGGAAATGGTTTTGGACATTAATGGAAAACCAGCAAGTGGCATGAGAAGCGAATATGATATTCTCGTGGGCAATAAGAAAGAGAAACTTCCGGATATTGCACAAAAGGAATCATTGCCAGTGCAGGAATTACAGGTAAAAATAATCGAGCCCGATATTGAACAGCATAATAATTACAAGCCGGCAACAGAAGAAGCTATGATGGAGTATATAAATCAACTCAATGTCAAGCTTGGGGAGGTTACGATTGTAACGCATTGGCAAATAGGAAAAACCATAAACAGTTTCTATCAGGGAAAATATGGCACAAACGAACTGGGTAAGATATCAGAAGCAACCGGTATTGGAAGGGATACTCTGGCTAAGGCGTGCAAGTTTGCAAAACAGTATTCAAAAGAGAACTTGGAAATACTTCTTACCGGAAACTTTGTTATGTCCTGGACTTTGATAGCACCTCACTTGACGGTAGAACCTCAGAAGGTCATAGAAACATATCAGATATCGGCAGATCAAAAACAATTTTATTATGGGATAATAAAATTGAAAAGTCCGTCAGAGACGAGAGGAAAGTCAAAACCGCCAAAAATTATAAAATCAAATGATCCAGGAATGCCGAGTATTATTCTCTCCGAGTTTGCGCCAGATGAAGCCGTTATTGCTGAATACTCTGAGCCTGAACAAGTTACAGATCCCAATGAACTGGCAAAGCATCATGAGGAGTATGAGAAGGAATTGGATATGCTGAAGTTGGAGAATGAACAATTGAAAAAGGAGATTTTATCCAGGGATGCAAGAGTCGGTGAACTTGAGAAAGCGCTGTCTGATGTTCAACGGGAAAAGGAACGATTTGAAAATTCATATTATGCCTATATGCACAAAATGGAGAAGATCAGAGCCGGACTGGAAAACAATACTCCGGCAAGGGCGATATTGGAATGGATGGAGAACGGGGACGAGGAATGAGTGGGAAAGATTTCTGGCATGGGTCAATGATTTGTGCCGGGAATTTATCTGTGGTACGTATAGCACCTACAACTGTTCAGCAGTAGCCATTCATCAAAACTGAGCATTACGGATCGATATAGACTATCGTTAAGCTAACCGACATGTTTGTTCGTTTATGATCATTATCTGCAACTGCTACGTTGTGCCAATTGCATTTTCAATCATCGCCTTGATTATTCGGTCATTATATGGAGTAGGAAAGAGAATATCCTGTGAAATTTGACTTTCCTCATTATTTTTTATATGCTCAGCAATTAACGACAAGGAGGTGTGTACTGCATCAAAAAAATAATTAGACTTGTCTGCAACTATCGCGTTACCTGCATTTTGAAAAAAGACAAACGATTTGCCTTTATATGGGAGCAATTGGCTCAGGCCTATAACATCAGCTGCTTTGAAAGAGAATTCTGTATTCCCATAACTTATGGACTTTGCAGTTGCTGAGTATAGAGATTTTATCAGTTTCTTATCATTATTCAGTGATTCAGAAAGACCTGTAATTCCTTCTTTATTCTTGTAAAAAGATTTTGGAACATCATATTTATTTTCTTTACTAAGCAAAGATAATGGGACATAACCCATAGACATCCATCCATAATTTTTTAAAAGATATGGCTCTTTTATTGAATTAGATATTATTGCACCAAATTCACCTAGTGTAGCCAAAGTCTTACCTTTTAAATTTACTAAACCGATTTGAAAATATATTTTTTCTAACATGGAACTATGAACAGGAAAATATCCAAAAATCATTTCATTGATTTCATATTGGCGTTTGACAGAATATCCAATGCCGATAAAATCAGTCATTGCTTGGCCCACGAATTCTTTTGTAAAGTCAGCAAGATTGTTTTTTAAGGAATCGGCTTGATTCTCTTTGTCTCCAATATAATTAATTAATGGCTCATCAGATAAGACGTTTTTCATCGTTTTTGCAATATTCTCTTTAAAATTATTTACAAATATTGAACTTGCCATAATGTCCTCCTGTAATTTATTTTACCACGGCAGGAATTCTATTTAAATCCACACCAAACAATAAATAGATTGATCCGCATAACAATCTTCAACGGCCCACCTAATATGTAATAAAAACCCTGCTCTTTTTTGAAGAAGCGTGGTTCTGTGAGCCAGTCCATATTACCCTTCAGTATGGTTAACCAGGATGGAGCCTATCCAAGTACGTCTAGTCTTCTAAAATCATTATCACCATTTCCAATTAGAGTCTACTATATTTCAAAATTTATAAATGATTGATTTCAGGAAGCTGTTCACATCTTACCGCACCCGCCTACTCCATAAAAAATATTTTGCCGCCGGTGAAAACAAATAATTCATAGCTATCATCCCTTATCATAATAGCTGAAAAACAACATCAATAATTTCTGTTTGATATCAAGTATTTTCTTCGAGGATAACAATTTGTGGATAACAGGAAGAAAGAAAGTCGTTAAACCACGCAATGGCGTTGCGCAAAAACAAGCGGTTGTTAAAGCTTTCCGGCATAAGATCGGTGAAATATTTTACTTGACTTTTCCTGATGATTTGATAGTCTGATTCTAACAGCGGTGATTTACACAGGTTACTTGCAGCCGCTATATAAAAGTTGCTAAAGGCCGGTGAAATTTTGATAATGAGCCCGTTGCCTTTTGGCGCGGGCTTTTTTGCTTTTTGACAACTGAATATTAACTGGCGGGATGATTTACGGAAATTGCAGCCGCCTTAACAAGGTGCTAAACAGCCAGCGACCCCATGGTTATCTGTTTAGCCATGGGGTTTTTTGTTGGCAGAAAGGAAGGGATAAAATGCTGATAACAAGAAAACAGGGAAAGGTGAAGCATCAATGTCACGAATGCAGAGAACTGATCAGGAGGGGTGAGGATTATATCACATTGGAAGTGTATGACAGTCCATTTGACGTGAAGTCCAGGACCATCTATCTGCATGTGGGAAATGAGGTACGGGAAGATCAAGGAATCTCCTGCGAACAGGCCCTTTATGATGAACAATGGTCGGATTTTAGGTATTTCGACTGCCCCATGTGCCAAAGAACGATAATCAGACAGTGTCCAAGCAATGGTTGGCATTCCTATGTGCGAGAATATGACGGAGAAGACATCTGCCTGAGTTGTTATGAACATATCCTTCTGAGAGAAGGTATTGCCAGGGAGACATTTGAAGCAGGAAAGATTGAGGGGATGTTTTTCAACCAACAGGATCTGGCTGATGCAGGCTATGAGAAGGCTTCGGGGATGGAGAGCATCTATATCAGGACGAAATGTGATGCTGAATTGTATTGTAGTGAGGCCCTCAGGGTTATGGATGAAGGATATATCGCTGTTACAGACTATGAACGTATGGCCATCGGCGGGTTGGAGGGCTATGTAACCATGTGGTGCAAGCAGAAGGAGGGAATACGCCATGAGAGAAAATGTGCATGAGAAACTAAACTCCTTCTATGGTGATGACATCCCTGGATACATCCTGGATGCCGGAAAGACCTTTATCACTTTGCATACAGGTGATGAGTGCTTTGGTGACAGGGATGTCAGGATCACCATGGATGATGTGGCTGATTACTATTTGAATCAGGCCACTAACATCACTTCGGGGTGCAGGACCCTTGCAGAGATCATCGGTGATTGGCGATTCGTAGATATGATGGCCGGGGAATGCCTGGAGTGGTTCAAGGCTATTAATATCGCAGGCATGAGAAGAGCAGCCAGGAGACGAGGGTTGATGCCGAAGTTCTAAGGAGGAAGGTTATAACCGATAAATCAGTAAGACACCGGTAAGTAAAGGGGGAGAACATGAAATATGCATACAGTCTCAAAACTCACAGAGTAAAAGAGGAGGATTTCCCGTATCACGGGCAGTCCATCAGAAACACCTCTGAACTTATTGAATTCGCAAGGTCGCTTCAAGATGCTGACGTTGAAAAGTTCCTGGTTCTTTATCTGGATGTAAAAAATCACATCATCTGCATCCGGGTATGGGAAGGGACGGTCAATCAGTGCGTTGTATATCCCCGCGAGGTGTTCCGGCACGCTCTTTTAGCTGGGGCCTCTGCTGTTATCCTGATTCACAATCATCCATCCGGAGAAACTAAACCATCTGATTCTGATGTTCTTCTGACCCGGACTATAACAGAAGCCGGAAAGGTTTTTGACATAAAAATACACGACCATACCATTATAGGCAGTAATCGTTTCTTCAGCTTTCGGGAAGAGGGAATCATGCCCGGCTGATAACATTAATCAATATGATTGAGCAGAGAAAAGGAGGGCTAAAATGGCAGTTTTAATTGAGGCATTTTCTGTTGTGGTTCGTATTGAGACTATCGAAATAAAATATCCAGGGGGACTCGACGCATACCAAAATCTCTGGCCTGGACAGGACTTCTGTGAAGACGACAGCATCACCAGCTGGGTGGGATTCCGGATGCTTGCTCATGCAGGGGAGTTGGTTGATATGCTGGAAAATATTGGATTCCGCTATACCGCAGATGGTGATTTCAATGAGCTTGCCATCGTCGAACAGCATGAAGGGATTATTCTTCCTTGCAACTGGCTTGAGTTCGGCCACATGGATTTTCTTGGGATAGAAGGAAGCATTCCGGTTTGCAAGTTATTCGGATGCAATTCCATGAAGGTGGGTATGACGAAAAACTGGTTAGACGCTTATAAGCAGGGCAGACGCTGCGTATACATGAACAAGGAGGAAGCAGAAAGGCGACTGGTATTCCTCCGGAATGAGAACGGTTGTGATTATTTCGAGGATGCTATGACCGGCCAGGAAACATATTTTCCACGGACACTTATAAGAAATGTCAATGCATAAAAATATGAACCATCGTCTATATATACAACTATTGGAAAATCAAAATAACATAAGGAGGAGATTATGAAGCAACCGGGAGACAACGCGACACCAGCGGAGATAGAAGCATTAATGCAAAAGAGGTATCCATATTTGAATCCGCGACTAGGGCGGACTCTATCCCATCCACGCCAGAGTTGTCAAAATCAAAGGGGGAACATGAATCAAGAAGCAAAATCTGCTGTTGTAAATCAATGGCAAGAACGCCCTTTTCCCAAGGGATATCCTTATTTGGTGATCCGTATCGTCAAATCTCTTTTTCACATAAACGTTCTCTCCGCGGAGCAAAATAATTCCGAAGAACTCCTCCAGTTGGCACAAACTCAGGCGGACGCTAACAAATTAGATGTCTGTCTTGTGACGAATGAGAATGCGGGGGTGTACTTTGCACCAAAGCAAAAGCCGCGTTTCTCGGAAGAGATACCCAAGGGAGGGATATTTATAAAAGACCGGTTGCGATTGTCTGTGGATCAGCCGGTCGGGACGGATCTTTTAAGGCGAGAGAGTGAACTTGAGACCTTTATCAAAAGCACCAAGCAAACCGGTTATCTTACTGGGGACCTCCGAAAGGGAGCCAGGGAGGCGACACAAGAAGAACTAATCTGCCTCCAGGGTGTTCAGGAAAACGGACTTCCAAAGGGGCTTGTGATCTGTTCGGTATGCGGGGATTACCGGGGGGAATGCCTCGATCCAAGCCAGATTCAGCAGGGCCTTGTGGTCAGAGTCTCCTGCTACTGCGAGAATGACAATCTCTGTGCTTACTGTGGCGGAAAACTCAACGACAGAAAATTGAACTCAAATCATTATGAAACTAAAGACGGGAAAATCTGGCATACCCCAGGTTTTAGTGGGCTGGGTCACCGGTGTTCCGGAGCTTCAAATAACGTATAATTATGATCTGGGGTGCAGAACACTCCATGAAAGACTGGTTAAAAGCTCCCGTGAAGGCAGAGTATTTTTTTTGCTAAGAGCGGATAGAGTCCGGTAAAATTTCTTAGATGTTGGCTTCGGGATAGATCCATTATTATGCTAACCAGGAGGGAAAAATGAAGGACGAGGCATTGCAGGCGAGAGAGTTGTTCTTGGAGGAGCTGGGAAAACTCGCTGAGAAGTCAGAAAAAAGGGTAAACATAATGGGAAGGGCGGCTTATGAGCTGCGGATAGGGGAAGAGATGCCACCCGAGCCAACAACGAAAGAGAAGCTCATGAAGGTGGGGATGGATAAGGAACTGAAAAAGGACGGCGAGTAGCCCGTGATTATAGTAAGCGGGTAGGACCCGTCACCTATACATGCAAATATTGGATAATCAAGACAACATAAGGAGGAGATTATTATGCCGGAAAAATGGAACGACCTGACACCGCAGGAAGCGGTGGACAGGCTCAACCAAGGCTCACCGCATATGAACGCGCGATTAGGTCGGAAGGGGGACTCGGAACTCTCAGAGACGCTGATACACTCCGTTCCAGAATCGACGACATCAAAGAAAGATACGCAACCCGGAAGGTCGGGAAGGAGCTTGTCGCCGAGCGCGGGACAACGGATAATGCACGAGCTGAACGAGAAAGGATTGAAAGAAATGCTGTCTTCCCGAAGACAATCACCTTCCGAAGCACCAAGCGCGACAGCCTCTCAAGCGACGCCTACGGAAAAGGGAATAAAATAACAATTTCAAATTTAATAAATACAATTACAAGAAAATCTATTTAAGGAGGAACAAATGCCCGCAAAAAATTATTTCTTTACGTCTGAATCAGTAACTGAAGGACACCCTGATAAAATGTGTGATCAGATATCCGATGCTGTTTTGGACAATTTGATTAAACAGGATCCTTTTGCAAGGGTGGCATGCGAGACCTTTGTCACAGTCGGTATGGTCATCGTAGGAGGCGAGATAACTACTAAAGCTTATGTTGACCTGCCAAAAATTGTGCGGAAACTAATAAAAGATATCGGTTATACTGATCCCAAATATGGATTCAGTGCTGAAAGTTGTGCGATTTTAAATGCCATAGGCAAACAGTCTTCAAATATTGCACAGGGAGTGGATAAAGGAGGAGCCGGAGACCAGGGACTTATGATCGGTTATGCATGCAGGGAAACACCTGAGTTTATGCCCCTTCCCATTATGTTGTCTCACAAACTCTGCGCCAGATTAGCAGAGGTAAGAAAGAAAAAAATCCTTCCCTATCTTTGTCCGGATGGAAAATCACAGGTCACCGTAGAATATGAGAACGGCATACCCAGGAGGGTGGATACGGTGATTCTGGCCTGTCAGCATACGGAGGAAATCCTTGATCGCACCAAGAAGAAGATCACGCAAAAAGCAAGAGAAGAGATCATAGAAAAGGTAGTGAAGCCTGTCATTGGAAAGCAGCTTATAGATGATAAAACCAAGTATTTTGTAAATGCCACAGGAAAGTTCGTCATTGGCGGCCCGCAGTCTGATACGGGAATGACGGGCAGGAAGATCATTGTTGATACTTATGGCGGCGCGGTACCTCACGGGGGCGGGGCATTTTCCGGCAAAGACCCAACCAAGGTAGATCGTTCGGCCACTTATGCCGCTCGCTATATTGCAAAAAATGTCGTTGCCGCGGGTCTTGCTGATAAGCTGATGATTCAACTGGCCTATGCCATCGGGGTAGCAAAACCAGTATCTATCATGATAAACGGTTATGAAACTTTAAAACTTCCGCATAAAAAACTCGAACAGCTGATCAGAAATAATTTTGAGCTTACCCCTGGCGGGATCATCGAGATGCTGAACTTAAGAAGGCCAATCTACAAATCTACAGCGACCTACGGTCACTTTGGGAGAACCGGCCCCGGTTTTACCTGGGAGAAAACTGACAAGGTGAAAGACTTGAGGAAAGATGCTTAAATTGATGCAATTACAATGACTCATAATGATTTCATATGAAAAAAATATATGGGATAAGGTTAAAAAAGTATTAAACAATATTTGGATTAACATTTGATCA
>RPRI01000054.1 GCA_003818505.1 Desulfobacteraceae bacterium
ACAAACGTGGCTATTGGTCAGGGCAACAAGGCAAACCTGGCTGCAGCCGACATGAAGAACAGTTCAATGAAAGGCGCAATTGTAAATACCGCGGCAGGAGGAGCAGTAACGAACGTTGCGATCGGAAAGGATAATAAGGCCGGTCTTGCAGCCGTGAATATGGAAGGCAGCAATGTTAAGGGTGCGATAGTAAATACCGCGGCAGGTGGGGCTGTAACAAACGTGGCTATTGGCCAGGGCAACAAGGCAAGTCTCGCAGGCGTTGACATGAAAGGCAGCAATATGAAGGGAAATATCGTGAATACAGCAGCAGGTGGAGCGTTAACTAATGTTGCAATAGGTAAAGGCAACAAAGCCAACCTTGCAGGTGTCAGCATGGAAAACAGCGGTATGAAGGGCAATATTGTAAATACCGCGGCGGGAGGAGCAGTGACAAATGTTGCAATAGGGAGCAATTCCAAAGCGAACCTTTCATCTGTTGACATGAAAAACAGCAGCATGAAAGGCAATGTTGTAAATACCGCAGCGGGAGGAGCAGTGACAAATGTTGCAATAGGGAGCAATTCCAAAGCGAACCTTTCCTCGGTTAACATGGAAAACAGCAATATGAAAGGGAATATTACTAACACAACTGTGGGTGGAGTCGTAACAAATGTTGCTGTCGGAAGCAATACCAAGGCTAACCTTGGTTCTGTTGACATGAAAAACAGCGATGTGCAGGGTAATATCAGCAACAGGGCTGTTGGCGGTGTTATGACAAATGTTGCTGTAGGAAGCAACACAAAGGCGAATCTGGGTTCAGTTGTTCTTGAAAACAGCACGGTAAGGGGCAATATTTCAAACAGGGTTAGCGGCGGAGCCGTAACTAATGTTGCAGTCGGATCCGGAGCCGAAGCAAATTCCGGTTCCGTAGTTGTTAAAAACCGCGGTATCGGAGGTGCAGGCACCAAATCGGGACTTGGGGTTGTCGTAAATGATGTGAGAGTACCTTTCGGGGCAATCAGCGGAACAAATACCAATGTAGCAGTCGGTGGTAAATCCAACAAAAATTCGGTTGTATATAAATAAGTTGCATCAGTTGGTTTTTGATCTTCTTGAGTTCTAAAACCAAGATCATAAGAGATGAGTGTTATTTATTTGCAAAAAGAACAATTTTATGCTTTATGCCGGACTTACGCATAGAAAGGAGTGCATTACAATAAAAAAAAGAGGGCCATTCTAAAGTGAATATTTCACAATTTATATGTGAGATGATTCACTGACAACGACGTCAATAAGTAGTTAAATAAATACAAGATCGTGGTATAGTAATTTAACAAAAACAAACAAGGAGGCAGGCAAAATGAAGAAAGTATTATTAGTGCTCGGTGTTCTTTTAATTTGTGTTTCAATGGCTTATGCAGGCTCTGATGTAAAAGGTGCAATTATTAATAAATCGGAAGTCAAGAATGCAGCCAATGTGGCAATGGGCCAGGGAGCAACAGCTAACATGGGTTCTGTTGGAATAAAAGATTCCACTGTAAAAGGTGCGGTCATCAACAAGTCAAATGTACAGAATGCGGCCAACGTAGCAATGGGCCAGGGTGCAACAGCCCAGATGGGATCGGTTGATCTGAAGGGATCGAATGTTAAGGGAGCTGTTATCAACCAGTCTGATGTCAAGAATGCAGCCAACGTAGCAATGGGCAAAGGGGCAACAGCCCAGATGGGCACTGTTGCTATGAAGGATTCCACAGTAAAAGGCGCTGTAATCAATAAATCCAATGTCCAGAATGCAGCCAACGTGGCAATGGGCCAGGGAGCAACAGCCAACATGGGTACGGTTGATCTGAAGAATTCCAACGTAAAAGGCGCCGTTATCAACCAGTCTGATGTCAAGAATGCAGCCAACGTAGCAATGGGCAAAGGGGCAACAGCCCAGATGGGGACAGTTGCAATGAAAGATTCAAGTGTTAAAGGTGCTGTTATTAACAAATCTAACGTCAAGAATGCAGCCAACGTGGCAATGGGCCAGGGAGCAACAGCCAATATGGGCACAGTTGATATTAAAGGTTCCAAGATAAAAGGTGCCGTAATCAATCAGTCCAATGTCCAGAATGCAGCCAACGTAGCAATGGGCAAGGGCGCTGAAGCCAATGTGGGTTCCGTAAAAATCCAGTAGTTGTATTCTGTTGTTAGCGACTCACGCCACCTTGGTGCGGTTTGTCAAGGAGTAATTTTTTTGAAGTTTTTCGGAAGTGATTGCCTGTTCAGGGTTGCGGTTTGTTTGCCGCAGCCCTGAACAAAGCAGAACAAAACGATTTGGTAACCATACGTAAAAACAATATTTTCAAATAGCAGATTTTCACCGGCCCTCCATATAATTTGTTTCTGTGTTTAATTTGTTCCTGTCTTACATGGGGCAGAATATAATATTTTAGCATAAATGATATTTGGATTTAAGTTTTAATAGAAAAAGATATTTAGCGCCGTTTGCGTTAGATGTAAGGGGGGCAGATGTATAAAAAATGGATTATTATAGTGTGTATAATTATTATTCCGGTTATGATCACAGAATATAGCCGGGGCGACGATCTTGATGACGGAATTTCAACCGCTACTGAAGATGGAATCAGTGCTGATGATGAAATAGGCAAGAAAGACAATAATGTCAACTTTATTGTTGTTGAAGCAATGGCGGCAGCAAAAATGAAGGCAAAAAAAGGCGACCAGGCCGCTAAAAAGGGTAGTGGAGATATAACAGGAGATAAGAATGAGAACAGTGTTGTAGTAGGTGCTGGGTCTCAGACTGGAAATATATACAATATTCAGGTTATGAAATAAGACTCTGCGAATTCTATTCTGTCTTAAAGCAAGACCAACTTATGAATATGAAAACAATAATTTTATTGAGGGGAAAATGAAAAACACATTTTGGATTAAAAAAGTCTACCAGAGAATGCAAATTGTCTTGATTATCATGTCATTTTCCTTGCTTCTGGTTTCTTGTGCTTCGGTTGATCCGGCCAACATAGAGGTTGAGCTTAAAACAGCCCCGCCGACCGTACAGACTACCAATTATACGCAGGCTCTGGCGGACCTCGGATTGATGACTGAAATCTATAATGTCGATGTAGTAAAAATACAGAGTAACCCTATCGGCGATAATACAGGAACTTCAGGATCAACGGGAGGGGAGATTCCGAGAGATATCACTGAAATGATAAAGAGCGCCTTAAATTCGATTGGTGGAAGAGTCACCTTTATCCCCTACGATCCTTCTTTCATGCAGAACCAGATGGTGACGGGATATTCGAATTTTGACGATAAACTTATACCGGATGTTATAATAAGCGGAGGTATTACCGAGTTCGACAGAGGACTGGAAACAAGGGGTGACGGCACGGATGTCAGCGCTGGAGCCGAATTTACAGGTCTGCCCGACTACCTTCCTTCAAAAGAAATAAAGCTTAGATACGGAGATACCGGAAAAACCGGCCTGGCAAGCATTACCCTTGATTTTAACCTCCTTAACTTTAAGACAATGGCCGGCATTCCGAGAATGAGCGCCGTAAACAGCATGAAGGTTTCAAAGGCGATGGGTGAAAAAGAACTGGGCATAAGTCTTTTCGGACAGTCTTTCGGAAGAAAGGGATCGGTTAAGAAAGTCCAGGGTAGGCATGCTGCGGTCAGACTCCTAGTTGAACTGAGCATGATCCAGGTTGTCGGTAAATATAACGGGCTTCCTTACTGGAGGCTTCTGGGCGATGACGCAATGCCCGATAAGGATGTAGAAAGCGCCATTAGGAAATTTTATTTTAAACTCGGGGATTTTGAAAGAATATTCAAGGCACAGGAATGGCTCTATCTACACGGTTATGAATTGGCTCTTAATGGACAGATTGATAATGCGACGATCTTGGCACTGAAGCAATTTGACGCAGGGTATAATCCGGCCAGCAAGATAGATGATACCCTGTTTGTCAGATTATATTGTTCGATACCGATAAAAGAAAGCACCCTCGGAAGAAGAAATCAGCTTGACAGGATCATGGGACAGACTCCTGCTGTTGCAGAAACAAGCGCTCCAGCTGTCCAGCAGCAACCCCAGGCAAAACAAGCTGTTGCCACGCAGACCGTTCCTGCTGCCGCAGCACAGACTGCTCATGCAGCTCCGGCCGCTGTAAAACAGCAGCAGGCAGCGCCGGCACCGAAGGCGGCCGCTGCGAGCAGCGCAAAGAAAAAAAGCTCCATCGGTAAAATACTTACGGATGAAGAATGGTAATCAACTTGAGTTATAACCGGAGAGTGATTTGTTTATTGTCCATTTGCATTACAGCCTATTTTTTCTCGACATCTTACGCCGGTAACAAGGAGATGGTCGAGGAGAGGGTTCAGGAAATGGATGATCTGAACAAGCAGATGGTAAACCAAATTCCCTGTTTTCCCAGGGATGGGAAAGTTGATGCTAAAGCAAAGGTCAGCAGCGAGAGTGGAAAGATAAATTTCGAAGTCTATCAGGTAAGATCAGTTGCAAAGGAAGTAAGTCTGGATTTTGGTAGTGGGAACAAGAAACAGGAAAACTGTGATGCTACCAAGTCAGGCGAATTAAAAAACGAAAAACCGTTACAGGAAATATCTAAATAGTGTCCATCCGGAAACCAAGCTCGGACACAGTTAAGTTTCCAATTCGGAAATAGGCAATTTTGGGCAAGCTCAAGGAAATCAAGGGATTTCGCTTATGACATATTCAGCATAGTATGTCGCACAAGAAATCCCGCGGATTGACACAGAGATCGCTCAAAAGCGTCATTTCCGGATGGAAACTAATAGGATTGTTATAATCAACATGAATACGTTTTCATCATGAACGGAAATCGTAAGTTAAGAAAGCAATGCCCATGAATTACTCCAAAAAGGGAGGAGGCGGTTATATGATATCAAGATGTTTTAAAGCTTTTTTTGTTTTAGTTGTTTGTGTTGTCTTATTTGCACCAAGCGTATGGGCCGGTAATAAAAAAATGATGGCTATAATGGCTGCAAAAAACGATGCGATGAGAGGACTTACCGAACAAGTATACGGTCTGAAAGTCCGCTCTTCGGAAGAAGTTAAAAACATGGCTGCGGACAGTTATGTCGGCAAGACCGATTCCAAAACATCCGCAACCTTATCGGGTATAAAAATTTCAGAAGTTGTTTACGATCCACAGAAGGATATTGCCAGGGCAACAGCTACAATGACAGCAAGTGAAATCGTAAACATTGAAGGAGCGAATGTTAACCTGAACGGAAAAGTTTTCAAGCATGTAGGATTCGGAACAAGCTCCCCTGCGAACGCGGGTCTCCTGAAAGCCCTCAGGGCGGCGCAGATTGATGCTTACAAGCAGCTGGCGCAACAGATAGCTGGATTTACACTTGAAAGCCAGACAACAATTGAAAATTACATGCTCAAATCGGATCTGATACAGACAAAAGTTCAGGCATCACTTGCCTTGGCTGAGATCACGGATTTCGGCTGGGATCAGGAAGGCGATGCCTTTGTTAAGATGGTATTAAATATAGATGCGGTATCGGCAATGATTGGTGAAGCTGTTGTCGGTGCAGGAGAAGTCATTGAAGTTGAAGGGCAGGGTGCTCAGGAAGATGATTTTAAAAAACCCAAGACCATGAAAAAACGTTAATCAGCTATTGATTAAAAATCCAAGGGAATCGAGCACGTATTTATAAATAATTAAAATCCCCTTCATCTTCCCTCATTATATGGAGGTGAAGAGAAGGGGATTTTTTTTAACTTACTTATTATTTGCTTTGAAAGGAGCTTTGCAATGAAAGACAAACTCTGGTCTGAAAGAATAAAGTTTTTTCTGTCTGGGATGCTTGTGGCTACAGGTATACTGTTTTTAGCAGGTGCTGACACGCTGAGTCCTCCTCCTCCCAACTACGGAAGGTTTCAAATATCTTCATGGGCAACTTCTTTCGGGAATAATTCCGGGGGAGTCGGGGCTTTCGTAGTCGACACGATTACCGGGGAGACTAAAACAGTATACAGCAGGATATACGGAGCTCCCGATGAAGGTAAACTCATAAAGAATGATCTTAAGAAACCTTTTATTTCGATAGATTAGGAAATAATCCCGTAATCTTACTGACACCCCTCAATGGGGTGCTGAAAAAAGTCCCGTTTATCGGGGTTATATCTCGTTATTAAATAGCTATTACATTTCTGACCATTTCATTACGGCTTCTTATGCCGGGCACGGCATTTCAATGTTATGGTTATTTTAAACGACGGATAGGCAGTTTAATTGCTGTGCACTCCAAGTTAAAACAGCTAACTGGAAAAGGGGATTGTATGAAAATATTCAGGCATTTCATAACATTATTGCCGCTGGTTGTATGCGCAGTGTTCATTATAGGCACAGAAAGCGCTGCAGGTGGTATTACCATAAACATTGGCGGTGGTAGCGTAGGAGATATTTCGATCGACGGGGGAACTGCACACTCCGGAAGCGGCGGTTGCGGTGGTGGCGTGGAAGGGAACGGTATCGCAAAGACGGAAAACAGGAATGTTTCGGAATTCAGCAATATCGAGGTTGACGGCGCTTTTAATGTCCATGTGGAGTGTCGGAAGAAACAAAAGCTTGAATTAAGCGGCGACAGCAATATACTTCCTTATATCATAACGAAGACAAGAGGGAATACTCTCAAGATAACAACATCAAAAACCATATGCCCAAAAAAACTGCTGGAGGTCAAAATATCAGCAGATAATATTGAAAAGGTAACGGCTTCAGGCGCTGTTGACCTTTCAATTATCGGGGTGGACAACAATAAACTTGATCTGGAAATCGACGGCGCCGGCGATATTAAAGCATCAGGAAAAACAAAGAATTTCAGAGTTGACATAGCCGGGTCAGGAGATCTTAAAGCAAAGGATCTGAAGGCCGAAAAGGTTGAAGTATCTGTAAACGGAGCAGGAAATGCGGTCGTTAGTGCTTCAAAAAAACTGAAGGCGGAGATAAACGGTGCCGGGGATATCGCTTATTACGGTAATCCCAAAGAGGTTATTCAGGAGATTTCTGGCGCCGGAGATATAATAAAAAAATAATAATTTATTGCTGTTCATATTAAAGTTTCCTTCAGCAAGCCGCTGGGAACTCGCCTGCTATTACGGTTCAAAATCAAATTGTAGCGTTATATCCCTTTTCCCCCCGGCCAATTTCTGTCCGAAGCCATTATTTTTTAAATAGGAGTGCCATATGAAATCGTTCGGGATCATTTTAAGGGCGATAACTATACTCTTTGTTTTTGCAGTCCCAGTTTTAGCTAAACTGAGTGTAAAAGAGGCGGTAGTTAAAATTTATACGGTCAGCAATCCTTACAATTACCATGAACCATGGCAGATGTGGGGTCAGAAAATATTTAATGGTTCAGGATGCATAATAAGCAATAAAAGGATTTTAACAAATGCGCATATAGTACGGAACCAGACATTCATACAGGTGAGGCGTTCCGGAGAAGCAAAAAGATATACTGCCGAACTGGAAAGTGTTGCGCATGAATCGGATCTTGCTATTCTGAAAGTCAAAGACGAATCCTTTTTTAAAGGAATAGATCCGGTTGAAATAGGAGATCTGCCCGAAATCAAAGATAAGGTTGTTGTCTATGGTTTCCCTGAAGGCGGAGACAAACTTTCCATCACTGAAGGGGTCGTTTCAAGGATTGAACACAACAAATATTATCACAGCAGCTCTTATCTGCTTACCTGCCAGATAGATGCCGCAATAAATTCCGGGAACAGCGGAGGGCCTGTTATAAACAGGGATGATAAAATTGTCGGTGTTGCATTCCAGGGACTGCAAGACGGCCATTATGAAAACATAGGATACATGGTTCCTGCGCCAGTTATAAAACACTTTCTCGAAGATATCGGGGACGGAGTGCATGACGGCACACCGGATATAGGTTTGTCAATGCAGAAGATGGAGAATCCGGACATGAGGCGCAACTACCTCATGACTGAGGAACAGACAGGAATTTTGATCAACAAAGTCTATCCGGATTCACCTGCTGAAGGGATTATAAAACCGGGGGATATATTGATTTCGATTGAAGATAACAACATAGAAAATGATGGGACCATAGAATTCAGGCAGGGTGAGAGAACTTTCTTTGGTTATTCAATGCAGAAAAAACAAATAAATGATTCGGTAAAATTTGAAATACTAAGAAACGGAAAGATAAAAACAGCGACGATAAAACTCACAAAACCGCTCGATTATGAACGACTGGTCTCACATGAGCGTTACGATGAGCAACCGGTTTATTATATTATCGGCGGTATTGTATTTGAAACTCTGACATTAAACTATCTAATGGAATATGGAACAGAGAAAGACTGGTATATAAATGCTCCCAAGGAACTTTTAAATTTCTATATCAATGGGGAACCGACCAATGAGCAGAGAGAGATTGTTGTTCTAGTAAGGGTTCTTGCCGATGAAATAAATGTTGGATATCACGATTTTGTCGATGCGGTTATATCAACGGTTAACGGGGTAAAAATCTCAAGAATAGGTGATCTTGTCAGAGGGTTTGAAAAAAACAGGGGGAAATATCATGTTGTTGAAGATATCCGAGGATATAAAATGGTGCTTGACAGTAAGAAGGTTGTTGAAAGTGGTGATGGGATATTGAAAAAATATAAAATTAGTCTCGACAGATCAAAGAATATGCAATTTAATTGAATCGAAACATCAAGGTCATTCCCATCTGTCTGCTGCCTGGAGCTTCAATAAATAATTCGTATATCCGTAGGAAATAGCCTATTCTTCAAGCCCTGCATCTCTTTGGAGCCGTTACAAAATAACTAGTGCATTCAATTTCATTACGGATACTTATGCTGTTTTTAACATCCAGATGACCACCTTATTTTTTTTGGCGGCTCACCTGCTTACAAATTCGATTACAACATTATTAATATCCGGAGTATTACCGACATTGGCCGAAGTTTCAAAAGTGCCAGCCTTTCCATGGGCAAAAGGTTTTTTATCATTAACGTCTGTTTCCGCCGAGCGAACAACTTCATCATTCCCGTTCTTAAAATATACTATTACGTATCCTTTTACAGGATGATGGCTTAAGTTCCTTATTTTCCCGGTAACCAGCACATTATTGCCGTCTTCCTGCATTTCGGCCACCAGATCTTCTATCTCATACACCGGAGCTGAAAAAGTCAAAGTTCCAGTACGCACCCCGCTTCCACCGACAGCATTTGCAGCAAAAATAAGAATTATCATAATAATAACTGGAAAAATATGATTTATTCTCATAAATATCACCCATATAATTAAGCTTGAAACTAAATAGTGAGCGCATTCCCCACCGAAAATCTGCATCGAGGACTTGTGGCTGGGTTAGCGAGCTAATTAAAAACAAACATTATTCTCTGTTCTCGATGATCCCACAGTGTTTTCAGCTGGGATCATCAATATTGCGAGCAAACTGTCAGCAATAACCATTATTCATCATCAGAATATTTTAACCTTTTCAGTATAGTTTCCTGTAAAAAATGTCAAGCCTGTTACTTTGTGAAATATTACCCAAAAATACATTTTGTCACTTACCGCTGCTAAGTTTAATTTCAGCTTTTCTGCTCTGAATAACATACATTCCGTGGAAAAATGAAGCAGCCGGGTATTTTTTTTAATCAGCCGGCTGCTTCTTGTACCATCAATACGGCAAATATTGATTTTGCAGTCCACTTAGTATTCATCCGACAATCAAATTTGGACACATGCAAGTTTATAGTTCAAAATAGACAATTTGGGACAACCTCAAGAAAATAAAGGGATTGTGCTGAGATATACGCATAGTCTGTTGCACAAGAAATCCCTCAGATTGACACCGAGATTGTATAAAAGGGCCATTTCCGGATGGAAATTACTTAGCTTTTTGAGGCTTAATAATCGGGCTTGTCACTGCATTGCTTTCCGCTGGATCGCTCTTCAGGCCATCAATATCTTCCGCGATAATTCTGTATCCATAGTTTATTTCAGGTTTTAACGCGAAGTCCTCGTAATTCGTCTGGCCGGGATTAAGCTCCTGTACTTTGGACCATGAACCGCCATTTTCGTTTCTGTAAAGATAATTTAATTTAATATCTGTTTCAGGATTCTTCTTCCAGCTTATGGAAATATGATCCGTTCCAGCAGATGCAGATAGTCCTATAACGGCCTCAGGTCGTGGCTTTGTTGAGGCTTGTACATAGGTAGTCAGTTTTCCTTCCGCATCGAAGAGATTGAAGCTTGCTACAGTGTAAAAATAATTTCTTCCGTCCTCAAGAGGCGTAAAAGCTTCGCCCTTATCAAGATAAGAGCTTGTTTTGTTTTCCCGGACGGTAGCTATTATTTTCATGTTGCTGTCGTCGGTACCTCTGTAAATATTGTAGCCGCCGACATCCTGATCTTCAAGGGGAGTCCATGATATCCTGACCGATTTGACAAGACCTACCTGGGCCTGCAAATTAGACGGAAAAGCCGGAAGATCTTTTGTCTTTGCCTTCACTTCGTTTGATGGGCCTGTTTCTTTTTTATCGTCATAGGCCGTCAGGTAATACAGGTATTGCTGGCCGTCAGACAGCTCTTTATCATCCGTAATATTTGTTTTTGATGCGCCTGAAATACCTGCAATTTTTTTCCATCCCGTATTTTCGGTTTTTCTGTAGAGATAATAACCGGCAACTGTATCAACAGATTTCCAAGAGAGAATCACTTTTCTTAAAAGATTATCCTTATCAAGAAACAACACCGGATTTCTTATGGTTTCAACCGGCACAGGATCAGACATGGGGCTTTCCGAGTTTTTATCATCAAGACTTGAAAGAGCGTACGTATAGGTTGTGCCATCCTTTAAATCGCTTTCATCAAAAACCGTGAAATCTATATCAAACTGGGACGTATTTTTAGAATCGGTAACTCCTATATTCTGCCAGTCCCCCGGGCCTTCCTGCCGGTAGATTTTATATTTTGTTATGTTAAATTTATTCTGTTCATTTTTTAAGGATGGTACGAACTTGATTTCAACTCTTTTAACATATCCTCTCCCGCTCATGACCAGAGGAGGATGCGGTCTTTTCTCCCCGGCAGTTATAAACAGCGCAGTATAGGAGCTTTTTACCTCAGGATCTGTTCCTGCTATAATCCCGATTTGGTAGAAATACGTCAGTCCTTTTTTAACAGTGGAGTCTTGAAAGTAACTGTCGGCCGTTTTGCCCAGGAACTGGTATGGACCATCTTTACTCTCTGCGCGATAGACATGGTAGCTTAACAAGGTTTTATGCGTTCTTAATTTCCATGAAAGTCTGACTGCATCTCCTTCGATTTTTGCATAGAGATATTCGACACCTGTTGAAGTTTTAGACTCCATTGAAGCATCTCCGGCCCCGCTTTTATAGTTTGAAAGGATGTCACCTAATTCCCTCGAAAATTCGGGAATTTTTTTAAGTATGGAATCGCGGTCGCGAAAAACGAGGTCCCAGTTTTTTACAATACATTTATTCTGAATATCCATTAGGCTGAATTGCGTCAGTATTTCCGACCCTCTTTTGGTTACTTCCCCAAAAAGAACGAAATTTATTCCAAGCGCTTTCCCGGCAGTTAAAACAGCTTCATGTGTATTATCCTGAACAAGCCCTGTTTTGAAAAGCACTTCTTCGATCTCTCTTCTCGGCATTAGGTCTATATTCTTGTCGCTTTCGATTGATGAAATAAGGGCATGCAGGATTTCCCCGTTGTAGCCCATTGCCTCAATGTTGGCGGCTTTAAGGTTGAATATGGCCAGAGGGTTTTTCTGGGCATAGACATAAGAAAATATCATGCATAATAAAAAAACCGTAAGAGCTGCCAGGAAACAGAATTTTTTCATCGGCATAATCCATTGACAAGCTTACGTGCCGTACATGATAATAATCGGACTTTTTTACGAAGCTGTCATCAATTGTTTAATTATCTTTATAGTTGCGGAATATATCCTCAAGATTTTCCATTGCTTTAAGGGATAAAAAAGATCCCTGGGTCATCTTCATCTTCTCATCGAAAATGGCGGCTACAAAATTTTCGGCGGCATTCAACCCTTCGCGGCGTTTCAGGAATTGCTCGCCCTCCTGAAAGTATGTTTTTTCAAGATTGTTCAACGGTTTTAAAGCTTCCCTTCCCAGTTCCGCGACCACTTCGCCAGTCATTTTCTGGAGCAGTTCCGTATCCGTCAGTATTACGAGCGGATCGAATTTGACGTTTGCCTCGGGAAGTCCGGCGCTGGTGTCGTCTTCTACTACCTCCTTGCGTTCAATTGTTCTGACCTGAATGTTTTCTCCCGTCCTTACATCGACTATCCTGAATGAAAGCTGTACGAATCCAACCTTTTTATGATTGGAAACTATGTAATCCTTCTCCGCAAATTTGGGAGCGGTAATCTTGGCTGGAGGGGCCGTAGCAAGAAGGTTTGGAGGTGCGTTCGGGTTCTTTGCTATCCAGTTGAGATATTCGATGTTGTCCTGGATCTCGGTGCCTATCTGATATCTGACGGTGTTTGTACCCTGGGAAGAGGATGTTTCCACCTGGTACAAAAGAACGCTTCCCATGACGGCAACATCTATACCGTATACCCGTCCCATCTCTTTTGCAGTTTGTTCAGAAACAACGCCGATTTGTCCCAACTTCATCTCCTCAAGAATTGATTTCAAATTCTCCCTTTCCAAAATCTTGATATCACCACTAGCATTTTTAAAAAGGTAGGTTATGAGGTTATTGGCGACAATTATACCAGCATCCTTGTAGCCGGAAGGGCTGGAAAAGTCAAAAACGGCTATTGATTTCTGAACTCTTTGCTTAATCTTATCTTCCATGGCAAGATTGTTTGAAAAAATTTCAGGGTAATCGGGTTCTATTCTTATAAGCTTGGTATACCAGAACCAGGCCGAGCCGTATTTTTTCTGGTCTTTGAACTTTGCGGCCAGAATTCCGGCTTGGGATGCAAGTTCACGGCGAAGGTTCCTTAATTCAGAGTTGTTGGGATCCGCGGCATTTTTCAGGGCAATGTTGTAGCTTTCAAAAGCCTTGAAAAGCCATCCGTCCGACATCTGGTTCTTTGCGGTCTGTATGTAATGTGTGCCCAGCTTCTGCTCAACGGTTGCTATAAGAAGCTTTAAGGATTCGTCGCCCGGTGCATACTCAAGGGCCTTGTTGTAGGCCTTAAGCGCCTTTGACCAGTCCTGGGCTGTACCCGCTTTTTTACCCTTGTTGATGAAATAATTTTTATTGTCCTTTTCTTTTAATACAGTAAGAAGGTCGAGGGATGGTTTATGATCGGATTTGAGAGAAATGGCTTCATTAAGGTATTTTGATGCGCCCTTGAAGTCATCCTCGTCAAAAAGAGCCCTGGCCTTGCCGTATAGAGCCTCTGAGCCGTTTAAGGCCGTCTGGGAGAGGTGTTGTGAGGAATCCTCATAATTGGGGAATATGCTCTGGATCTTCTGAAGGCTGGAATGCGCCTTAAGCCATTCTTCGGCTGAGATAAAACTCTTTGCCTGAGCATAGAGACTTTTGGTTTCATTAAGCAGCAAATTTTCCTGCTTGTTGATTTCACTGGAAAATTTTTTAACGGAAGGATGATTCGGATCAATCTCTTTTGCCCTGGACAGCAAGGCCTTGACGGCATTGAGGGCTGTCATTGTAACAGGGGATTGGGTGCTTATTGCTTTTGAGCCCTGGGAAACACAATCGGATATAAGAGTCTCTTTAAGATCTGAAAGGGCTTTCAGATACTCAACATTGGTAGGCTCCTTTGCAATAGCCTGCTCGAGGTAAGCAATTGCATCGGTGTATTTCCCTGCTTTGCTGAGTTTCATGCCGATTTTGAATTGCTCCTGCCCTGCTGCGCAAGAAAACAGAAAAGCTGCAAGAAAAAGAATTAATCCTGCATTGATTGGCTTTCTACTCATATCCTGCCTCCGATAGCTTATATTTATCAATTAATTCTTATAATTATTGTGTTTCCATCAACACTTTCAACTGCCGGGTTAAAGTATTTCTTTTTAAAATAAGACATCTGAATTTCATTTAAAAGATGTTCCGGCCATCCTTTGTATTTGATATTGAATTCGGCCATCCCGTCCTTGAAGTTCGTCATGTTCGCATCTATCATGCCGCTTACATCCGATTTTAAAATATTTGATATTTCAAGGGCTTTTGCATGGGATGGAATCTTTTTGACAACCATCTTTATATCCCTTTCTCCATATAGCTCCTTTTCCCATACCCTGATGAGCTTGCTTCTAAGGTCAGACCAGATTGAATCGATGCAGTATTTTGCTCCTTCATCAAGAACTTTGAGCTTGTTTTCGCCTGGAAGAGATTTTACTGCAGTGGCGGTTCCCAGTATCTCCCCGTCATTCGGGCGGTAAATGTTTGTGCTGAGACTGATTTCATTTACGGAAAGATCAATGCTCTGGTACGAGGACTGCTTGGATGAAAGTTCAAGTGAGAGGCCGACGAGAAGACCCATCTGGGATTCCTGACCTTTTGAATGTTTATAGACAGTGAAACCGCCCTGTATCAGTTTATCGGTTAAAAGATCTGATGATTTTTGGGCTGCCGGGAGGAATATCTTGTCAGTATCCTCATCAATAACGATACTTATACGGGGGTTTTTCTGCCAGCTTAAGACTTTTTTGAATCTGTCGAGATCTTCAAGCATGGCAGAAGTTTCGACATCGGCTTCGATTTTGACCTCTATTGTTCCCATGTCGGTCTTTTTTTCTTCGATTATCTTTATGTTCTTTAAATACCCGGCGGTGCGGCTCATGATCTGATCTTTTATTACGGTGAAGTTTTCGACTGTTGTGTTTGATTCGACTGTTGCACCGATTGCCTGCTCAAGGGCTGCCCGTTTTGCTTCATCAATCGCCACATCCCGTGCTATCAGCTCCCGACCCGGTTCAAAGAAACTGATTCCCTTTGCAGTAACAATTTTACCGGCGATAAGAATGGATGGGGAAAGAAATAGTAGAAAGATTAGAAAAAGGGAAAAGAGTTTAAATTTCATCGGCAAATTCCATAAAAATCGTTTAGTTTATTCGATTTTTTCAATGACAAGATAAGTTGATAAATTCTTGGAATAAATACTATTAATAGAATGATTGTGTCAAGTTATAAAACAGCAGAAAAAGACCCGGAATTGGAAGGTTGAACCCAAATAGCAAGGGAGGCGCCGTTACTTTTGGAGCGGACGTTCAATATCTGAAATCCGTTTAGGAGCCGTTACAAAATAACCATTACATTTCTGATCGTTTTGTTACGGCTCCTTATGCCGTTTTTGACATCCAGATGACTACTTTATTTTTTAGAGCGGCTTAGTCCATGGCGCTTTCCACCTTGAAGCCTTCTTTTTCGAGGGCTTTCCTTATGCCGGTTGTTCTGCATGGAGAAAGGCGAAAATAGTATGTTCTTTTTGATCCTTTCTGGTTTGCTGTCATTCCGACACTTATGATGTCTCCGCCCTTATCGTGTATGATTTGAAGAGCTTTTTTGATGGATGAAGGTTCCTTGCCGACAACTACATCTACCCGGGAGCTGGCTGTCAGAATACCCATCATGTTGATGAATGCTCCTAAAATGTCGGTTACCGTGATTATTCCTACAAGCTTGTTGCCTTTTACTACCGGCATTCCCCCAATTTTATTTTTGTATATTTTCTGGGCTGCAATTTCCACATCTTCATCGGGGTCAACGGTTACAGGTTTTTTTATCATCAGGTCGTCGAGGGATACCTCACCGATCATTGAAGGAATAAGTCCCTGCTTCAGATCGGCAAGAGTAACAAAGCCCTTGAGTGTCATGTTCTTTCCCACGACAGGCAAATGGCGTATGGAATTTACCTTCATCATTTCGATTGCTTCCGAAATGGATGCCATTTCGTTAATGGTTATCGGATCAGGTATCATTAGAGACTTGATTTTCATGGCGCGCACCTCGTTCTATAATGCCGGTTCTTTCCTGCTTAATTCCGGTCTATGGTTTCAGGGCTATGGTTCGTATATCGTACATCGAATATCGAAAAGAATAAAAGCCTGCGGCGTATTTAGCTTCACGCCTTACGACTCACGATTTACACCTTACTGCAGAAACAGGTTCATAATTGCAAAGGGGCTCTTCGGCCATATAGTCACCGGTCGCCTCGTAGGCTCTTGCCCGGCAGCCGCCGCAGACTCTTTTGAATTCGCAGATTCCGCATTTGCCTTTAAGCTTATCAAAATTTCTCAAAGAAAGAAAGACCTCTGATGAATTCCATATTTTTTCAAACGAATTCTTTGTTAAATCTCCGCATTCGATATTCAGAAAACCGCAGGGCTGTACAATGCCGGTGTGTGAAATAAAGCAGAAACCTGTCCCGCCGAGGCATCCTCTTGTAACGGCGTCAAGGCCGTGCGATTCATATGTAACCGATTTCCCGTCTTTTACGGCCCTTTGCCGCAGAATGCGGTAATAATGCGGGGCACAGGTCGCCTTAAGCTGAAGAGGTGTCATTTCCCGCTGGTCGTAAAACCAGTTGAGGGTTTCTTCGTACTCCTTTGCGGAGATTCCCTGGTCGATAATGTATTTTCCGCGGCCGGTCGGAACAAGCAGAAATATATGGTGAGCTACTGCACCAAGGCTTACGGCCAGGTTTTGAATATCTGGAATATATTTCAGGTTCAGCTTTGTTATTGTAGTGTTTATCTGAAACTCAATACCTGCCGCTTTGGCAAAAGCAATGCCGCGGAGCGCTCCTTCAAATGCGCCTTCCACTCCCCGGAAGGTGTCATGACTCTCTTTTGTGGGGCCGTCAATGCTTATGCTTATTCGTTTGATTCCTGAATCGGCCATTTTTTTTGCGTTTGTTTCGTTTATCAGTGTGCCGTTCGGTGCCATTACCATCCTTAAGCCCTTTTTTGTGCCGTATTCGGCGATATCAAATATATCGGCCCTTAAAAGAGGTTCTCCGCCGGTCAGTATGACGATAGGATTTCCGGTATTTGCGATCTGGTCGATAAGCCTTAAGGATGATTCAGTGTTAAGCTCTCCGGCATACGGGCCATTTGTGGCAGATGCCCGGCAGTGAATGCAGGATAGATTGCAGTTGCGTGTTATCTCCCATGCGACAAGGCGCAGGGAGGAAGGTATTTGTTTTCCGGTTTCCGGTTTATGGTTCATGATCTCAGGTCTCTGATTGTAAAAAAGTGTTAAGTGTTCCGTCTTAAAATCTCAAATCCGTTCACATATAACTTTGTTAAGATTTCATGCTTCGATAGTTGTGATCCGCCTCACGCCTCTCGACTCATGACTCTTGATCTCCTCTGCCGCCTCGATTGCAAAATAGGTAAGTATCATGTCGGCTCCAGCCCTTTTTATGGAGGTTAAAGTTTCCATCATCACCCTTTTCCCATCCATCCATCCCATCTTTTCAGCTGCCTTAATCATCGAAAATTCGCCGCTTACATTATAGGCGGCTATGGGAAGATCGATCTCTTCGCGGATCCGGTATATGATATCAAGGTAGGGAAGGGCCGGTTTTATCATTATTATATCGGCCCCTTCTTCTATATCCATCGTGACTTCTCGGATAGCCTCAAGCCCGTTTGCCGGATCCATCTGGTATGTTCTGCGGTCTCCGAACTTGGGGGCCGAGTCGGCGGCGCTCCTGAAAGGTCCGTAATATGCCGAGCAGTATTTTGCCGAATATGACATGATGGGAATATGGCTAAGGCTGTTTTCATCAAGGATATTGCGGATTTCAGCAACGCGGCCATCCATCATGTCAGAGGGAGCCACCATGTCTGCGCCGGCCTTGGCGTGAGAAAGGGCTGTTTTAGCAAGAAGCTCCAGAGTAGCATCGTTCTCAACCGTGTGACCGTTCACGATCCCGCAGTGGCCATGGTCGGTGTACTGGCAAAGACAGACATCTGTTATTACTGCAAGTTCGGGCAGCTTGTTTTTTATTGCTTTTACAGCCTTTTGAACGATCCCGTCCTTCGAATAGGCACTTGTCCCCAGCGGATCCTTCTTGTCAGGTATTCCGAAAAGCATGATGGCGGGTATTCCCAGTTCATATGCTTTCCTGCATGTCTCAACAAGGTTTTCAATTGAAAGCTGGAAATGGCCAGGCATAGATTGTATCGGATTCCTGACCCCCCGGCCGCCTATTGCGAAAAGGGGAAGGATAAGATCATCAACTGACAGCGTGGTCTCCCGTATCAGTCTGCGAAATGCCTCATTTTGTCTTAAACGCCTTGGTCTGTAGTCCGGAAAGAGCATATAAATCCTCGTTTATGGTTTGTAGTCTTAAAATTATCTTTTTGAACTTCGAACTTAGTTGTTTCCGATTACTGATCACTGATTACTGATTACTCGTAACTGATCTCCTTATCGGTCAGGTAACATGCCGGATCGGGCGCCCACACATCTCCCGTAACCGCTTCGGCACGAACCCTGAAATTTCCTGCACAGATATCGAGCCACCGGCATCCTGCGCATCGGCCGGTGACATGGTTCTTTTTTTCTTTAAGTTGTTTCATCAAAGGATTTGACAGGTCAGTCCATATTTCGGAAAAGGGACGTTCTTTTATGTTTCCGAAACTGTAGTGCCGCCAGAACTGATCTGCATGCACATCACCGTTCCAGCTTATGCATCCTATGCCTCTTCCCGAATTATTTCCCTCATTCATCTTCAGGAGCTCCATTACTTCTCCAGCTCTTTCGGGATTTTCTTTCAAAAGCCTTAAATAGAGATATGGTCCGTCCGAGTGGTTATCAACTGTCAGGACCTCTTTTTGCAGCCCCTTATCGTGGAGTCTTTTGGTGTGGTCAATTATCGTATTGACAGCTTCCCTGGTTTCTTTGTGAGACAGATCCTCTTCAACCAGCTTTGAACCGCGGCCCGCATATACAAGATGGTAAAAACAGACACGGGGTATTTTCATATTTTCAAGAAGATTGAATATTTTCGGGATTTCTTTGAAATTGTACTTGTTGATTGTAAATCGCAATCCGACCTTGATTCCAGCGGCTATGCAGTTTCTTATGCCTTTTATTGCTTCGTCGAAGGCACCTTTTACTCCCCTGAAGCGGTCGTTAATCTCTTCCATGCCGTCTATACTTATTCCTACATATGAAAGTCCAATCTCTTTGAGTGTTTTTGCAGCCTGCTCCGTTATCAGGGTTCCGTTTGTTGAAATAACAGCCCGCATGCCCTTTTTTACCGCATAACCCGCAAGTTCGGGCAGGTCTTTTCTCATCATTGGTTCTCCTCCCGAAAAGAGGAGAACAGGCGCGCCGAAGCCGGCGAGGTCATCGATGAGTTTTATCCCGTCCGATGTTGAAAGCTCGTTATCCACAGGAGCGCTTTTAGCGTGCGCATAACAGTGAATGCATTTTAAGTTGCATTGTCTTGTGATATTCCAAACGACAACAGGCTTTTTATCCGACGAGAACTGCAGAAGATGGGACGGGAGCTGTGAAGAGGAACGACTGTAACGAAGAGCGTCCGATGGTTCGACCGTGCCGCAATATAATTTTGATATTCCGATCATTTTGTAAATTAGAACCTTTCTTGTTTCAAATGTGAAGCATTAACAATACCGTAATATATAAAAGCCGCTTAAATCAGGAAGCCGATATTCGCAGATAATTTACTATCACCCCTTTATGTTTATCCGTCTGCAGCCGACTAAAAACTTCGTTTATCTGAGTCCTGTCCCCGATAAACGGGATAGGTAAATCCGCAAGATTATTTCCTGCCAGAAAAACGCTGGCAATAATCTCTTACTTACAAAAAGAAAATTCCTGTACACTTAATTTAACTATAACCAAGGGGGGGGTAAAAAGCAAGCATGGGGTGACGTCATCTTTACTTTTCAAAGCTTAAAGAGGAATCCGGGTATTTTCTTTTAAATTCGGAGTAAAAAGCTTTGCCGCGTTTTTCGACCTTGCTCCAGAATATTTTTTCTTTCAGAGCTGATTTGATATCCGTCTTCATGTAAACTCTGATGAATCGCAAAATGTCGCGGTTTGTCAGCCCTATATCCATGCTTGAAAAATACAGGGCTGCTATATCTTTTGCTTTCCAGCGCACAGGTGTATAACGGCGGCACTGGACACGGTGGAGATCGATGAGATGAAGGTCTGGTTTTTTGCCGCCGTCCCTGTCTATGCCTGAAGATAAATCAAGAAGGAAGTGACAAATATAGAGATCCCTGTGATTCATGCCGTTTTCGTGGAGAATTCTTGCTGTTTCGGCTACCTTTGTTATGAGGGATTTCTTAAGTACATAGGGCGGTGGCAGTTTCTGCCAGTCGCGGCAGAAATCCTCAAGGCTTATAGTGTCTGTCAATTCTTCTGTAATTACAAATGACTGCATTTTTGCAGGATTTATTCCCCTTTTCCCATATCCGGCAAGGGGGGTTGTTTTTATCCCGAGTTTTTCCAGTTTCCTGATTGCCGTCCACTCATTTTGGGCTCCAATTACCGGCAGCCGGAACTGAAACAGGTTTTTAAAAAGGTCTTTCCATCCGATACCACTGTGAAACTTGCCGAAATAATTTTTGCCATTTATCGTAAACCGGATTGTTCTGCGTCCTTCTTTATTGCGGTAAACCTTTCCTTTAAGGGCAAAAAGCATGTCAAAAATATCCTTTCCTTCCCATCGTTTTGCCCATTCTTCAGGTACAACAATCATCGGGTAATCCTTTAAAATATGTTGAATATTTTATATCTTTACAATAAATCGGTATTAATTTTTAAAATATAAATTAGAAATCAGTAAAAAGCAAAAATCATTTTTTCTAATATCTTTGAAATGATTTTGCAAGCTCAGGACATATTTGCTATAGATTGAACAGGCTATTAAAAAAATCACTTTGATGCGGTTTTTTTCAGAGGGTATCAGAAACATAATAAAATTATCCGGAGAAAATCATGGCGATAAGCAAAGAGTTGCTCGAGATTCTTGCATGCCCTAAATGCAAAGGGGATATCCATCTTAACGATAAAGGCGACGGGCTTATATGTGACAGGTGCCGGCTGTTGTATGAAATACGGGATGATATTCCAATCATGCTGATAGAAGAAGCCAAGCCTTTATAGCAGGGGAATTCATGAGTACTCCAAGGGCTCCGAAGCCTGCAAAACTTGTGATCGGGATTATAATGAAGGATAAGGGGCTGATCGGGCCGCTTGCGGATGAGCTTGCCGGAAGATTCGGTCCGGTTGATATTATAAGCCGTTGGTTTTCATTTGATTATACATCTTATTATGAAGCTGAAATGGGTTCACCTCTTTTCAGAAGGATGCTTGCTTTTAAAACCCTGATAGAACAGCAGGAACTGTCGCGGATAAAGAATATTACAAATGATATTGAACTGAAATACTCGGCAAACGGGAAAAGAGCCGTAAATTTAGATCCGGGATACATGCTGTGCGAACGTTTTGTCCTTGCAACGGGTAAGAATTACACGCACAGAATATATATTGGAAATAATATCTATGCAGACCTGACTCTTATTTACCAGGAAGGCGGGTTTAAAAAATTACCCTGGACATACCCTGACTATTCTAATGAGAGCATGCTCTCGTTTCTTAAAAATATTCGAGATAAATATATTGACGATCTGAGACGGAAAGAAGAGAAATGATAAAAAGCATGACCGGTTTCGCCCGATCCGAAAAAGCAGGTGAAAACATTGAAATTGTAACTGAGATCCGGTCATATAACAGCAAGAATCTTGATGTCAACCTGCGCATTCCCCATGATTACCTTTCACTTGAGGAAAAGATTAAAAGACTTGTCAGCGACACAATATCAAGAGGCCGTATCGAGATCAGGATCGAGATAAAAAATAATGTGAACAATGTCAGGGAATTTGAAATAGATGAGGGGAAGGCGACAGCTTACTATAATGCCCTTATGCATCTTAAAAACATTCTGAAAATCGATTCCGAAGTACCTTTTAGTATTGTATCCGGCGCCGAAGGAGTGATAAAGCCAGCCGTTATTGTTAAGGATATTGAGTCGGAATGGCCTTTTATAAAAAAATCCCTGGAAGATGCCATGCGCCGGCTGGATGAAATGAGAAAAAAAGAAGGTGAATTTATTGTTGGAGATTTTATAACGCGTTTAGGCAGTATTGAAAAATTGCTGGGCCTGATTGAAAATGAATCAAAGGATATTCCCCTTTATTATATGGAACGCCTGAAGGAGAGGATATCTTTCTTAATCGGGGATACTGTGGAGCTTGATGCCGGGAGGATAGCACAGGAAGCGGCATTCCTTGCCGACAGATGCGACATTTCTGAGGAAATAGTAAGGGCAAAAAGCCATATCATCCAGTTTAATATGATAATGAGTTCGGGTGAGCCTGCCGGAAGGAAGCTTAATTTCCTTTTACAGGAGCTGAACCGCGAGTTCAATACTATGGGATCAAAAACAGAAAAGGCTGTCGTATCCCATACTATTGTGGATATTAAGTCGGAGATTGAAAAAGTCAGGGAACAGGTGCAGAATATCGAGTAGTTTCCATCCGGGAATGGCCCTTTGGGGCGATCTAAAGTGCCAATCTTCGGGATTTCTTGTGCGGCATACATTATATATGCCTTAAGCGCAATCCTTTGATTTCCTTGAGTTTGCCCGAAATTGCCGATTTCCGGATTGGAAACTTGAACCGAAACAGCGAGCGCATTCTTCGCTGCTTGCAGCGGGGTTAGCGAGCGCATTAAAAATAGACACTATTCCCTACGGTCGAATATTCCCCGTAGCTTGCTGCGGGGAGCTTCAATGTGTCTATGATATGTTTCCGGATGGATACTATAATAAAAGGCACGGGGCGTAATTGTGAAAGAAGGAGTCGTCAACAGTAGATTCGTAAAGAGATAACGGGCAGGAGGAGAATGGAACAGACTTTATTGAATATCGGTTTCGGAAGTTCCGTGGTGGCGGAGCGGGTTGTAGCGATAGTTTCACCCAATTCGGCTCCGATGAAGCGCCTGAAGGACGATGCAAGAGAAGAAAAACGACTCGTTGACGCTACGCACGGGCGCAAGACAAGGGCGATAATAGTCATGGACAGCAACCATGTTGTGCTTTCAGCCATCCAGTCTGAAACAATATCCCAGCGCTATGCCACTCTTGCAGAATCCAAATAGAATATCGTGCTTTCCGGGATTGTTATCGTGAAAGCATATAATGAGATAATATGACTGCTACCATAAAGGGCTCACTTTTTATCCTTTCCGCACCTTCAGGCGCCGGGAAGACTACTCTTTGCCGTGCGTTAATGAAGCATTTCAATGAGATGATTTATTCCGTATCATACACAACCAGAGAGCCACGGAAGAACGAGATGAGCGGGGTCGATTACCATTTTATATCCAGGGAAGAATTCGCAGGAAAAATAAAAGAAGAAAAATGGGCTGAGTGGGCTGAAGTCCACGGGAATTATTATGGAACATCGGCCGGATTTCTGAATGAAGTACTGGCTTCGGGAAGGGATATACTGCTTGACATAGATGTTGAGGGAACAAAGCAGATACTTAAGAGGTATCCGGACAGCATTACGATCTTTATAATGCCTCCGGCTCCTGAAATCCTCAGAAAGCGGATAGAATCAAGAGGAACGGACAGCAGGGAGGTAGCCGAAAGGAGGCTGAAAAATGCCGAAAGAGAGATGGCTCAAAGAGACCTCTACAGACACATCGTTGTCAATGACAATCTTGACGAAGCTGTTGCAGAAATTATTTCGATAGTTGAAATGTACCTGGTCCGGAGACCCAAAGGCGTAAGAGACTGAAAACGTTGACTGTGGATCAAAAAACTAAAATCGAATTACGATTCACGAACGACTGTCGATGAATAACGATGCTCGAATATCCAGGTCTGATATGCGAATCACAAAACACGAAATACAATAATGATGAAAAGTGAAATACTATACGGAATGCATCCTGTTTTTGAGGCTCTTAAGGCGGACAGGAGAGAATTCATCGAAGTTTATTTGGTCAGGGATAAGGATTCCGGCCGCTATAAAAATATAACAGATCTTCTTTCGCTGCGGAAAATACCTGTAAAGACAGTCAGGCCTGCGCAAATGGAGCAAATGACCGGTTCGGCTTTTCACCAGGGCATAGGAGCAAGGGTAAGCGAATATCCCCTGCTTCCATTTGATGATATTATCGGCAATATAAAACCAGGTCTCCCGGATTTTCTGATATTGCTTGATAACATAGTCGATCCGCAGAATCTTGGCGCACTTGTAAGAACAGCATCATGCGTCGGGGCAGGGGGTGTTGTGCTTACAAAGGACCGGTCCGCTTCCCCGACTCCTGCCGTTTCTAAGGCATCGGCGGGAGCTCTCGAGCATATCTCCTTATTCAGAACCACAAACATGGTAAATGCAATGCAAAAGATCAAGGATAAAGGACTCTGGGTCGCAGGACTGGATGCCATGGCTGATATGCCGGTATATGATTGCGATTTCAAATCTCCGATTGCGCTGGTAATAGGCGGAGAAGGAAAAGGGATACGGCCTCTTGTCAAATCAAACTGTGATTTCCTAGTTTCGATTCCTCAAAAGCAGGGGATCAGCTCCCTTAACGCTTCAGTTGCCGGAGCTGTGGTGATGTATGAAGTGTTCAGGCAGCGTAATTATTGAAAAAGAGGCCGGGGATTCGAGGGAGCAAGAGTTCAAGTAAAAAGATCTGCCACAAAGAAGCAAAGACACAAAGAAATTATACTTAGAAGTCGTTTCAATACCCCGTCTGAGGTCTGATAGCTGTGTTGCAAGCCTCTTTAAAATGCTCACATACTACCGTGTATGCTGCGCTTTTTCATCGGCTTGCGCCTTGCTCTCAAACCTGATACGAGGTTCTGAAATGACTTCTAGTGGCTTAGTGCCCTGGTGGCGATGACAAAAAATGCAATTGAATCTCCCCGCAGCAAGCTACGGGGAATCTTCGACCGTAGGGAATAGCGTCTATTTTAAATTCGCTCGCTAACCCCGCAGCAAGCAACGGGGAATGCGCTCGCTGTTTCGGTTCAATATTCGAAGCACGATGTACGATATTCGAGGTACGATGTACGAATCAAAAAAGGGTCAAGGAAAGGAAACTCGCAGATGGTGGGAGTAAAAATTACTGTTAATGATGATGGTACGCTTAATGTTCCTGATTTCCCGGTCATCCCTTTTATCGAAGGGGACGGCACCGGGCCTGATATCTGGAAAGCGACAAGATTGGTGATTGATGGAGCCGTTGAGAAGGCCTATAAAGGCAAGAAGGGAATCAAGTGGCTTGAGATACTGGCCGGTGAAAAAGCTTTTTCGAAGACGGGCAAGTGGCTTCCGGAGGAGACATTAAAATCGATAAGGGAGCATGTTGTTGCCATAAAAGGTCCGATGACAACACCTGTGGGTAAAGGAATAAGAAGCGTTAATGTTTCTTTGCGTCAGAAACTCGATCTGTATTCATGTGTCCGCCCTGTTAAGTATATTGAATCCGTTCCGAGTCCCATGAAATACCCGGAAAAAGTCGATATGATAATTTTCCGGGAAAACACGGAAGATGTATATGCCGGAATTGAATGGGAAGCAGGAAGCGATGGAGCGGATAAAATAAGATCCTTTCTGGAAAATAACATGGGTGTTTATCTGCCGGCAGATTCCGGTATAGGAATAAAATCCATAAGCGAGAAAAACAGCAAGCGACTGGTGACAAGCGCCATTGCATATGCGGTTGAAAACTGTATCCCAAGCGTTACCCTCATGCACAAGGGCAATATAATGAAATTTACGGAAGGCGCTTTTTTGAAATGGGGTTACGAGGTCGCAAAAGAAAAATTCAGGGATAAAACGATAACCGAGCAGGAACTTCTTGATAAACACAATGGAGAGAGGCCTGAAGGAAGAGTAGTAATAAAGGACCGGATTGCCGACATGCTTTTTCAGCAGGTTATTCTGCGTCCCGAAGAATACCGGGTAATTGCTGCTCCTAACTTAAACGGAGATTATCTTTCAGATGCCATTGCCGCCCAGGTCGGGGGCCTTGGCATGGCGCCCGGCGCCAATATCGGAGATGCCTGCGCTGTTTTTGAAGCCACCCACGGAACAGCCCCTAAATATGCGGGGAAAGACATGGTGAATCCGGGTTCGCTTCTATTATCGGGCGCCATGATGCTCGACCACATGGGATGGAAGGAAGCATCCGGGCTGATACGGGCAGGATTGCAGTCAACCATCAAAAACGGAATTGTAACTTATGACCTTGCGCGCCAGATAAAAGATGCGAAAGAGGTAAAATGCTCGGAGTTTGCGGTTGCAATCGTTAAAATAATAGGCGGGCTCTAAATGTTTTTGATCCGTCTGGCGGATATCTTCAAGGAGGCTGTTTTCCCTTCCAAGTGCATTGTATGCGGTTCCTTTTTCCGCTTTTCCGGAAAGATGAGTTCGTCTTATACAAGAAACTGTGCAAACGGATCATATGCACCGGAAGATATTGCATTTGAAAAGGTAATGGCTCCTTTAATATGCAGCGAATGCCTCAGCGGTTTTTTGCCCGCCGAATCCCCTCTCTGTTCCGTATGCGGGTTTGTTTTCAAAAGCCGTGAAGGGGAAGATCATCTTTGCGGAAAATGCATTGAACTCCCAAAGCGTTTCGGTAAAGCCCGGGCAGTCGGCCTTTATTACCGGACCTTCATGAAAGTTATTCACTCTTTTAAGTACAAGGGAAAGCTTCAGCTTGCAGAACCGCTTGAAACGCTTCTCCTTTCAGTTCTGATGCGGCACTGGAATTTAAAAGAGTTTGACCTTGTTGTGCCTGTTCCGCTTCATGTTAAACGCTTCAGGGAGAGGGGCTTTAACCAGTCTTATTTTCTGGTAAAAAACCTGTCAAAGAAGGCGGAAATATTCATGCACGGGCCGGTCGGCGTTAAGATAGGCAGGGATGTCCTTAAAAGAACAAGATATACGGAGCCGCAAACCGGTCTCGGACGAGAAAAAAGAACGAAAAATATCAAGGGCGCTTTTGCGCTGAACGATACTTCGGCGGTAGAGGGAAAGAGAGTTCTGCTTATTGATGATGTTTATACAACCGGGGCCACAGTAGATGAATGCTCAAAAACACTTTTTGATGGTGGTGCGCTGAGCGTTGATGTGCTGACGCTGGCAAGGGCGATATGACGGTGAAAAGTAAAGAGTGAAAAGTTAAGAGTAAAGAGTGGAGCGAGAAAAGAAAGGGGCACAAAGGAAATAAGGAATGTCGAATATCGAATGTCGAAATTCGAAGTCCGAAGTCCGATGTACGAAGTCCGGAAGAGAATAGATCTATGGAAAAATTATTGACTAACAGCGAAATTGCCGGGGAGATAAGCCGTCTGAAGAAAGCCGGCAAGCGCATTGTTTTCACAAACGGATGCTTTGATATCCTGCATGCCGGGCATGTCAGATACCTTGCCGACGCAAGAACGGAAGGCGATGTTCTTGTGGTCGGACTCAATTCGGATAAATCGGTCCGACTTATAAAAGGCGAAAAGAGGCCGATAGTTCCCCAGATTCAGAGAGCCGAGGTGCTTTCCGGGTTGTCTTGTGTCGATTATGTTGTTTTATTTGATGAACCGGATCCTTTGAACCTTATCAAAGATATCGGGCCTGACATTCTCGTCAAAGGAGGCGACTGGGCGGAAGATGATATTATCGGGGCTGATTTTGTCAAAGCTGCCGGTGGCAGAGTTGTGAGGATTTCAGTGGTGCCGGGAATATCAACATCTTTGATCATAAAAAGGATTCTGGAAATATCCGGGAATCAGGTGAAGAGGCAAATTGATATCAGCAAAAATTAACGGGGTTTCATTTTTTCAGTTTCCGAACCTTCTCTCTTTTCCGAAATTAAGACATGGAGTTTTTACAAGAAATGGAGGATTCAGCAGGGAACCATTTAAAAGCCTGAATCTCAGTATGTCTGTCGGGGATGATGAGGGAGCGGTTAAGCGCAACAAAGAGATTGTTTCCATGTGCATGGATAACGGCGAACTTGTCTTTGCAAGGCAGATGCATAATGAGGATGTTATTGTTGTTTCAGGATCAAGCTCTCCCCCTTTTATCGGCGATGCTCTTGTAAGCGCTATTGAAAACAGGTTCCTTGCCATAAAAATTGCTGATTGTCAGTCGGTTCTCATGTACGATCCGGAAAAAAATGTAGTGGCGAATGTCCATTCCGGGTGGAGGGGCAGTATTAAAAATATAATAGGCGGAACAATAGCTGTGATGAAAGAGCGTTTCGGCTGCGCGCCATCCGATATATTTGCCGGCATAAGCCCTTCCCTCGGGCCATGCTGCGCGGAATTTATAAACTATAAAAGTGAGATACCCGGGCAGTTCTGGAAGTACATGGATCATGAAAATCATTTTGATTTCTGGCGGATAAGTATGGACCAGCTTCGCCTTGCAGGTGTGATTCCGGAAAATATTTATTCGAGCGGGATCTGCACAAAATGCAACACGGATCTTTTTTTCTCCTACCGGGGCGAAAAAACAACAGGAAGGTTTGCAGCTGTCATAGGGATGAAGGAATAGGGCATAAATAACAGACAAACGGTCAAAGTCACAGGACACAAAGGAGAAGGAATTGTGGATCGTGAACCGAAACGCGAGCGCATTCACGGCTGCTTGCGGCGGGGAGCTTCAATCGAAAAACGAATATCGAACTACGGGCCACGAATCACGATGTGCGGAATTCCAGGTACGAACAAAGAGGCGGAAATATGATAACGGAAAAAGTCCGGATTCTCTGGAACAAACATGTGGGATCCTCCTATTATAAAATCGGCCTTAAATGCGGCTATGAATTGATTGCCGCCAAACCAGGCCAGTTTGTCATGCTGCGTTTTGAAGAGAGAACTTTGCCTTTGCTTCGCCGCCCTTTTTCAATTCACGGGATAATTGAAGGTGAGGGGGTAGAAATCCTTTACAGGGTTGTGGGGGGATTTACAGGCAGGCTTTCAGAAGTTAAAGACGGTGAATGGATCGACATTATGGGCCCTCTCGGGAAAGGTTTTTTTCCACCTGAAAATTCCGGCGGAATATTTATTGTGGCTGGCGGAATAGGAGTTGCGCCCATGTTGTTTCTTTCAAAATATATTCTTGAGAAAAAAATGGCCTCTTCTTCCGGTATGAGAGTTTTCCTCGGGGCGGGATCGAAAGAGGATCTTTTATGCAGGGATGATTTTTCAAGACTCGGCCTTGAAGTGGTTGTTACAACAGATGACGGAAGCGACGGAGAAGCTTGTCTTATAACAAACCCGGTTGAGGCCGCTGTAAGGGAAAAGCGGCCCGGGATAATTTATGCCTGCGGACCTCCGGGGATGCTGAAATGTCTTGCAGGGATAGCGGAAAAATATGAAGTTCCCAGCCAGATATCAATGGAAAGTGTCATGGCGTGCGGCATCGGTGCCTGCCTTGGCTGTGCCGTTGAAGGAAAGGACGAGAGCAGATATCTGCATGTATGCGTGGACGGACCCGTATTTGACAGTCGCGATATAAAATTCTGAATAATGGAGAGCTGATAGAAAGCGGTGAAGATCAAATAGTTGCAATGCCATGAAAAGCGGGGAAACTGAAACAGGAATCAAGTTATATCAATCTATTATGATCCATAAGAAATTACCGGGCGACCGGATTTTATGCTTTTTACAAGACCGTCAAAACATCGTATTTTGATACAATTTAGCATTGACTTGAATAAAATCATATGTTAGATGGCATATGCTTTATCGGGGCCATATAGACCCTGTAAAAAAATGCGCCATAGTTCGAAAATAACCGTAATCCCGATAAACGGGATAAGTAAGTTTACAAAATTATTTTCTGACGCTCTTGTCAGTACCCCCCGTGAGGGGTAGAAAAACGCAGGAAATAGTTTTACTTACTAAAATTGAAGTGCCGTATACGGCATAAAGAACCGTAATGAAATGGTCGGAAATGCAGTTGTTGTTTCGTAACGGCTCTTAAGAGAGCGCTCTTTTTGAAAAGAGAAACAAGACGATATATCAGGGAACTTGCATATTACAGTAGTCTTGGCTTTCAGGTAGCACTTTCGATATTTATAGGACTTGCAATCGGTGTATATCTTGACAGGCGGTTTGATCTTTATCCCTGGCTTACACTTGTTTTTCTTGGTCTCGGGATTGCGGCAGGATTCAGAAATATCTGGCTTGCGATTATAAAGAGCGAGAGGTCTCCGCAGGAAAGAGATATAAAGTGAAAATACAGCAGCGCATACTGAAATTTGTTACTCTGACAAACTGGGTGCTTTTTTGTGTTGCGAGTACTACAGGGTTTGTTGTTGCTTCTCCAAAGTTTGCGATGGGAATAGTATCCGGAGGACTCATAGTTACGATAAATTTTCATCTGCTTTACAGAACACTTAAAAAAGCGCTTACGCCTCCGCATCTTGCTTCCCACAACGTTGTTCTGGCCAAGTATTATGCCCGTTTCATGGTCAGTGGGTTTATTATATTTATATTGATATCGGGGCATTATGTTCATCCTGTCGGTCTTTTTGTCGGGCTCTCCGTCGTGGTTGCGAGCATAACAATAGC